>NZ_JBISDI010000013.1:0-97664 GCF_051162045.1 Anaerozeibacter quisquiliarum | reverse complement strand
GTCTTTTTTGAAATGGCTGGCGGTGAGTTGCACATACCAAAAGGGCAGCATCATAAAGCCCACCGCCATCACCGGTGCTAAAAAGAAATTGCCCATCACAATGGCGATAGCGGCACCGATGGCAAACAGCACCAGAGAGCAGGCGCAAACCAGAGAGAACCGATTGCTCCTGCCGGTCATGGCCAGCACCTCCTGCGCCATCTGGATTTGCCGTTTCAGAAATCCCGGTTTTTGGCGGCGCTGTGCCGCCTTGATTTCATCCCTAATGGACTTCTTTTCTCTGGTGAGAAAGGAAAACAGCCCATCGGTGAATTCCATCGGCTTTAGGCCGAGTAAAAGAAAAAAGCCTGTAATCATACCGATACAGGCCAGAAGTTGAATGGTTGTCATACGGCTATTTGCCCTCCTTTCTTCAGAAGATTGATGCGTTCCTGCGGCATTCCGTTTTCCAGCAGCCGTTTGCACAGGCTGTCGGAGATGGGATTCTCCGTTACATGGTGTCCGGTAATGAAAAACTGGTTGTCCTCATAGCGGTTTTCAGTAATCTCATACCGGAACAGGGTACGGTAATTACGGCTGTTATCCGGCAGAATTTCACATTCCATGATTTCCATAAGCCGCCTTTGTTTATTTTCCAGCTGCTTGCAGAATACCACAATGGGATAGGCCTCCGTCACATAGCCCATCAGGGTTTCATCCGACATATCCACGGCTCGCTTGCACAGAGAAACCATGCGGCGGTAGGTGGATTCGCAGGAGTTGGAGTGGATGGTGGTCACTACTGCCACACCGGTTCGGGCGACCTCTTGAGCGGCGTTAGCCTCCTCACCACGCATCTCGCCGACCACAACAATATCCGGGTTGAAGCGCAGGGAGATGTCCACAAGGTCGATCTGCTCGATGCGGTACAGTTCGTTCTCGCTGTTGCGGGTGAGGGTATGCACCACGGAATTGGTGACCCTGCCATCCTGTTCCCGGATAAGGGAAAGCTCCCGGCTGCCGTTTTCAATGGTGAAAATGCGCTTGTTATCGGGGATGGTGGTTAAGAGCCAACCTGCCACCGTGGTCTTACCGCTGCTGGTAGCTCCGGCAATGCACACCGAAATGCCATAGCGGATGAACTCCGAGAGCAAATCCAGCATTTGGGCGGTAGCCGTGCCGCCGTCTATAAAATCTTCCTTTTCCATGTGGTTGGGATTGACGATACGGATGGAGGCGGCAGCGCCGACATTGGCATCCACAATGGGGCTTTTCATGACGGCAATTCGGATATTTTCTGCAAGAGTGCCGACCACCAGCGGGGACTGATCATCCAGAATCGTGCCGGACACATGGAGCATCCGGCGCAGCACGTTGATGCAGTGTTCAGGACTGTCAAAGTGTTCCGTGAGCTTTTCGCAGCGCCCACCGGCGTACTGGATTTCAATATCCCGCCAGCTGTTGATGTCAATTTCTTCGATGCCGTCCGCAAAGATGTACTTGGTGAGAAAGGAATACTCGGCCATTTCCGTATACAGGGCATCCACCAGCTGCTGCTGTGTCATGCCTTTGACAGCCACACGGCTGTCCTGCACAAATTTGGCGATATACCGCTTGATATTGGCCTTGGCTTCGGCGGCGTTTCCGTCCGACAGCAGCTCGCTGTGCTGACCGGCGATATATTCCTGCACCTGCTGCAGCACGCTGTGAAAATCCCCGGTTGCCTGCTCTGGAGTAAAGAATAAATTATGTCTGCTCATACGCCGAACACCTCCTCCGAGATTTTCTGTATCTCTTTTCGGAAGCCCCGGCTGTCTTTCAGGGATAAATCGGCGAACAGATTCCCGGCCAGCACCTGCGCCTCCAGCTCCGGGGAATGCGGGAGGGTAAATACAGCGCTGCCCAGCACCTGCTCCATGTTCTGGCTGGCTTCGTTGGATTTCACATTGCTGACCGCCTTGTACAGCTTGTCAAAATCAAAGCCTGCCATCCGCAGATATTCCTGCTGGCTGGACAGGTAGCTCACCGATTTGAGATCACAGTTTATGAGCCGCAGCACCGCATCGGCCTCCAGAATGGCGATGGTGGACAGCTCGTCAAAATAAATGGCGCTGCCGCAGTCGATGATGACATGGCTTTCCATATCACGCAGCACGCCCATCAACTCCCTGAGTAGCTTCTCATTCACAGGAGGATAGCAGTTCTCGTTTTCGCCCTTTTGTAGGCCGATGACCGCCAGATGGCTCATCCGCTTATGGGTGTTGCAGTTGTTTTTCACCAAGGACTCCGTGATGGAATTGGCAGCCAGAATGCTACGTAGGGAATGATCGCCCTCCAGCTCACCGGGCGGACAGATGCAGGGAAGCATTGGCGTGGTGCAGTCGCATAAAAGCAGTACCACGTTCTTTTTTCTGTCTGCCAGATATTTGGCCAGCTTCACCGCCACGGTGGTCTTGCCGCAGCCGGGACTGCCCCAAACCGCCAGCACCTGTGCGCCGTTGTCTGGTTCTATTTCCTGAGGTTCGGAATCGTTTTTGCGGCTGAACAGGCCGCCCTTTTTGAAGTTCAGCATTTACTCAGCCCCGCTTTCTTCCGGTGGTTCCGCAGGCATTTCCGGCTGACTGGCATCCTCGCTTTCCTGAGATTCTGATTTTTCCGAATATAATTTAGAAAGCACCGAATCCTGCGTTTCGGTAAACTTTGACGCATTCTCTTTGCTGCCACGGTAAACGAGGGACACATGAAGAGTTCCGTCTGCTTCCAGCTCGGCAAGGAGTTTGCTCTGCTCCGGTGTGACCAACAGCGTAACGGTGGCAGGCAGCTCCTTTTCATCCGCATCTGCCTGCTCCGAAGACGGATCGGATTTCCCATTCTGCTGGTTGGCATCATAGCCGGTTTCTGCGGTGACGGCGATGACCTCCACATACTGCAGCTCAGGCGGGATCACCGTCACGCCCTGCTTTTTGTAATCCGGGGCAACGATGGACACGATATCCCCTGAGATTAGCTTACCAGACAGCCCTGCGGCAAAGCTCTTGACCGATACGGAGATGGCCTGTTTTTCTCCGGTCAGGTTGTAGAGATAGGCGTTCTCCGCAGCAGGGGCATCGGCGATTTTGGAGGCGATGATATAATCTCCCGGCGCTAAGTCTGCGGAGGCAAATTTACCGATGACGGTATCCATCTGCCTGACTACATCCTCCGGCAGATTATAGCCGCCCACCTCCACAGTCTGCACCATGTCCTTGGTGATGGCCTCCCCAATTTGGATGGGCTGTATTACCCGCACAATCTCGGTTTTCTGGCTGATGCTTTGGTTAAAAAGCGGCGTAACCGCAAAACAAATCAGAAGCGACAGCACAATGCAGATCACACCGATAACCGTTCTATTCTTAAAAAAGCTCATGGATTCGTTCCTCCTTTGATTGATAAAAAATCATTACTGTACAGCATATTTTCTAATCTTGTGCCTGCGGATAACGTGTGGAACGCCGACAGCCACAGCTGCAAGCGGCAGCACCACGCACAACAGCTTCAGAACAGTTCTTTTATTTGATTTCTTCATATCATCCATCCTTTCACGAAATGAAATAGGCGAGCAAGCAGCCCGCCGATAAAAAAGGCGCAAGGGGGAAAGCTTTTTTTGCCTCCCGCCTTTGCACCCTGCAAACAATCCGGTATATAGCTACATAGATGAGCAGCAGGCTGAGTCCGGCCATCGCCGCAAGCAGTCCTTTCGGCAGACCCAGCACCAAGCCGCAGGCTGCCATCAGCTTGATATCGCCTCCACCAATGCCGCCAAGGAACACGGCGGCCAGCAGGAACGGCAGGGCAATCAGAATTCCCAGCAGCTTGACCGGTGTAAATCCGATTACGGAAATGCCTGCGATTCCAAGGCAGAGCCAGTTTGGAACCATGCGTTTTGTCAAGTCCGTTACCGATGCCGCACACAGCAGTAGGGTAAAAAAGACCGCCTGCACAGCGGCCAGCTTATCCGGCATAGTTGAACATATCCTTAATGCGCTGTACGAGAGTTGGCAGCACAGTTTTGTCGAAGAGCATATACAAACCGGCCAGCACCAAAGCGCCGATGACTACGGCCATCAAAATCTTAATTGCTGTATCCACGAAGCCCTCGGCGTGGTTGTTGGTGAGCGCCATTTTTGCCTTAATTGCCAGCATATTGGCCTTATGAGTTACCTTGTTCATGATTTTTTTCATGGTGTTTTACCTCCAAATTTTTTTGTTGGGTTGATAGAATTCTTACATCCCGCCCATCTGCATGGGCGGCTGGGACTGCTCCGGTGCGGTTTCCTGCGGCTGCGCCGGGACTTGATTCATGGCTACGGCCTGCTGGTAGCTGTCCAGCACCGCCTTATGGAGCTGCTCCCGGAACTCTTTGGTCACCGGGAAGCAGATTTCTTTGTAGCCGTTTTCTGTCTTACGGCTTGGCATGGAAACAAAGAGACCGTCACGGCCTCCCTCTACTACCTTGATGCCCCGGATACCGAGGCAGCCGTCCACCGTTGCCGAAGCGTAGGCACGGATGCCACCGCTGGCTCCGGGCGGGTACATGGAATTGATTTTTACTTCTACATCAGGCATGATTTCTTTCTCCTTTCGCATTTTGGCAATAAAAAAACAGCCCCTTTAGAGCTGCATGGTCTGTGTCTGTTCTGGTGGCATGAAGCCGATTTCTTGAAATCCGAAGCGGTCACAGTAGAAGAAGCTGCTGCCGTTCTCATCGTACAGCTCCAGCACATCCGACATGGACAGGGAATGCCCCGCATAGCCGGGAGGATGGTCTACATTGAATTTGGTGTACAGCGCCTCCAAATCGTTGGTTTCCACCTCTCCATCATAGACGGTTTGATAATCGGATATTTGTGGTTCTCCGAACTCCTTACAAAAATTCGCAAGGCTGATGAAGCGCATCCGGAGATCTGATTCGGGCTTTAGCTGCCATACCCGGCAGCTTTTCAGCAGCGTGAGTTCTTGAGTATCTCGCTGGCCATTGACAAGGCGGTCATACACACCGTCCGTCCACTTCACCTCGCCGATATCCTTTTGGCGGCTGAGAAAGGCATTCAGTTCCTCCGACTGAAAGAGGGGGTCAACCACCGCCTTGCCGCCGCTGACATACCCGGCAGGGTTGTTGTAGTACAGAATAATGTCTTTTTCCATCCGGATATTTCGCATGAGGTTACCTCCTTTATGTCATGGTCATGCCTCCATCCTGAGAATTCTGTTGAAGGGCTTCTATTTCTTTCTCTGTGGGATGAATGAGCTTACCATCCTGTAGCTCCAGCACACAGAAGTCATCCCGGTCGCAGAGCATGATGCGGTGCTGGTAGGTCTTCTGCATCTCCACATAATCAAGCGCCTCCTGCTCGGTGCAAAGCCATACGCCGGAAGCATAACGGCCATCGGGCAGAAAGCTGTAGCCGCTGTATTTCGGCTCATGATTCTTCAAATCCAATGCGCCCACCGGCCTGATTTGGGAGAGCTGCAGTTTGGCGCTGTCCGGCAGAAGCTCCGGCTTCAAAATGCCGATGACCTCGCTGCGGTTTTTCAGGGCAAACTCTCCGGTACGCAGGGACACCAAAAAGACAGCAGAGCCGCTGGGGTTGGCACCGGCTCCGTTTCCGCAGAGGCAGAAATACAGCTGTCGTTCAGGGTTATCGTGGCTCAACACGACAACCTTTCCCTGAATATTGCAGCCCAAGCCGGTTGCCGAACAGTCTGCTGCTGTATATGTCGATCTTCTTTCCATCCGTCAGACCTCCTTTTTCTGCTGCAGCAGGGCGGTCAGGTCGGAAATGAGGGAGAGCCTTGTATCATCCGGCATGGTCTTGAAAGCAGCACGGACATAGGCCTCCACCGCCTCCGGGGACTGGTCGCCGATTTCGATGATATCCACCTTTTGTACGCTGACCGTACCGTTTGACAAGCCGAGCCGCACAATATCGCCGTAATCCATGCCGCTGGCGGTGCGCAGCTCCTTGGGAATCAGCACCCGGCCTTTGCCGTCAATGAGTTTGTAGAGGGGCTTCTTATTCATCCTCCACACCTCCCTCCAGCACACAGCGGATGGTATCGTGGCTCATGCCGAGGCTGTCGAACAGCTCCATGAGCTGGGGCGGCAGCTGCTTTAAGGGATCGGCGCTGCCGATGATGATGGCACCGTCCTCGCAGCGGATATCCAGATTGTCATCCAGCGGAATGCCTGCCGCCTCCAAAAGCGCATGAGGCACCGACAGCTCTGCGGAATCCGGTGACTCTACGGTTTCGCCGATGTTGTCAATGCCGTCCTTGGTGAGAAAAAACTCGCCATAGCTGTTGATCTGCTTCACCGGGTGGTGGGACAGGTACGCCAGATGCACGGTATCTCCTGCAGTGACGCACATGGTTTCCAGCACACCGGGCGGCAGGATGATGCTGCCGTTATCGGCAATCCGACCTTTCGTTTCAATGATTTTCATAGTGTAAGCCTCCTTTAATTTTCTTGGTCGATCCTGTATTCCGGGGAATTGTCCTCATCCATGCTGATTCCATAATCAAATAAGTTTAACTGACATGAGGAATTTTCCCGCTCCTTGGGATCGTAGTTGGTAATGATGACCTCCGGGTATTCGCAGCCGCCCTCATACCGCTGCGCCAGATTGCTCAGGCGGGTAACAGGGGTGATGGTGTACTCCTGATACAGCCCCCGGATGAAATCGCAGTCGTTATAGCTGACCATCCATTTGCCCTTGCAGCGTGCCAGCGTATCCCGGAGCCGCTGATGGTCGGTTTTCAGGAATTCCACCGCATAGTGACCCTCGGTCATATAGTAGGGCGGATCGCAATAAAAAAAGGCATCGT
This sequence comes from Anaerozeibacter quisquiliarum, assembly GCF_051162045.1. Lineage (NCBI taxonomy): Bacteria > Bacillati > Bacillota > Clostridia > Eubacteriales > Anaerozeibacteraceae > Anaerozeibacter > Anaerozeibacter quisquiliarum. The sequence continues at coordinate 90,821 of NZ_JBISDI010000013.1, read as the reverse complement.
CCCGGTCGTACTGCCGGATCAATGCCTCAAAGTCTTTGTTTTCCACCACGGTATCCGCAAGCCGCCTTGATGCCTGCCATATTACGGCGAACACCTTTCGAATGTCAAAGGGCTGGCAGCCGTAGGAGGTGCAGCCGCTACCGTAGCTGTAGCGGATGAGCTTGAAAAATGCTGCCGCTCTCCACACATCACTTGGTTCGGCCTGTTCCATAAGAATGGCCTTGATTTCCTCAAACTCAGGCGGCGGGAGATTCTGCTGTGCCAGATCCAGTTCTTTTCCAAGATATTCATTATCGAATTCGCCTTTCTCAAAGAACCGGCGCAATACATTGAATTCATGCCGGGAGTTGAGGGGCAGAAAGCCCAGCTCCTTGAGAAATGCCAGCGTCCTGTTTTTTACGCAGTAGAACAGGTTGGTCAGGTTGCCGTTAAAGTCGTTGTAGACCTCCATGCCCTTGCAGTCCGGCGGCCTGCCGAACAACACCCAGCCCCCACCGCCAAAGACTTCGATATATCTGCCGAAGTCCTTAGGGAAGAGCCGGTAAATGATATTGCGGAGGGCTTTCTTGCCGCCCACCCAGCTGATAAAGCTATTGATATTCCATCACCTCCCCCTAAAAAGAGAAGAGCCGATGATCACTACATTTTCAGTGACATCGACTCGTCTGGATTACAGAATTCGTATTCGCCGGTTTCCTCGTTAAGCAAATAGCCAATCTCTGAGAGGTTTAAGCCGTGAACCTCGGAGGCCAGCTCCAGTGCTTCCTTGGAACCACCGGGAGGGACATGACAGAATGTTTCCTCGCCGTTTTCGTATTCCTTTTTCCCTGTGTTGTACCCGAAGTCCTCGTCTGCCCATATGACTTCAAATTGGAGATTAGGATATTGTTTTGACAGTGCCACAATGAGCGGATCGGGATAGCTCCATGCGGTCTGAAATTTGATATGCTCCCCGTCAAATTCCTTTGGGGTATAGACAGGATCGTAGCCGTAGCTGTTCCATTTGGTTCCCCAATTGGAAATCGACCAGTCGTACCAGTTGTCTTTTCCGTACTTTTCACGCTCGGCCATACCGAGATTTCCACGAAAGATATGCTCAGGCATCGGAATGACCTTGTTGAAGTCAATGCTGCCGAGGCCGATCTTATCATCCTTGATGGCCTCAAACATTGCCCTTATCTGTTCCTGATCGCCGGATACTCTTAAAATGTTGGTTACATGATTTGGCATTACCTCATTCCTCCCATCGTCATGCCAAAGCCGAAGGATTGGCTGCCTTTCAGCTCATCCTCCGGCTTGATAAAGAAGCGGTCACTGCTATCCCAAAAGCTAAGATACAGTTCACCGTCATCCACCTTGATTTCCCGCTGCTCCATCCCCTCGCCCCAGCCATCACTAAATTGAGAAGAGAGCCATTCGGTAAGCTCCGCAAGCTCAGAGGGGGAAAGCGTGCCATGAGTTTGCACCTCGGTCACGCCCCACAGCTCGCCGTTCCATTCCTCTACGGTAGGATTGATGCTGTGTACCTTCTGACTGAGATCATCATTGAGGTAAACGGCGAGACCACGCTCACCCTCATCGGGCAGCTTTTCTTTTTCGATACGGTCAAGAATGACATCTTCGTATTCTAAAAGCTCGGAAGCATCCAGATCCTCCGACTCGTTTTCATAATCGCCCCATTCGTTTCTCCTGTAGATGTGCGGGAAGAGAGGGCTGAACAACCGCAGGGTTTTCAGTTCGTTTTTCATGGTGCATTCATCCTTTCTTTTTGATTTTGGGCGCAAAAAAAGCGGCTGTGTTTTTCAGTTACGAAGAACACAGCCGCTTCAAAATTGCCCTGTAGCGTATTGGCTTTATGAAATTGTTTACCGGACTGATTCCGGTCAAAAACAAGAAACACCCCGCTTTCTTGTTAAAAAGCAGGGTGCATCTATGAAAAACGAGGGTCTTGATTTTTTCATTCAAAACCCTCGTCAGGCCGCATAAACACTGGCTTTTTCAGCCCTGTATCTATTTTGACCTAATCTTCTGGCGTGCCTGGAGGGATTCGAACCCCCGACCTTTTGGTTCGTAGCCAAACACTCTATCCAGCTGAGCTACAGGCACACATCGCTTAGCGCCTATGTATTATATCGCGCCCGCCCTCTCGTGTCAAGGAGGAATCGCTGGATCGGCGGGGAATGCAGGTTAATTTTATCTGATCCGGCAGATATGGTCATCTGACCTTTTGGACGCAGTCAAACACTCGATCCGGCCGAGTTACGGTTAACTTTGAAATGCTCGCACGGGAGGGGCTCATGTGTTATAATGAAGGGGTATATTGGGGAGGGTTGCGCATGGGATCGGTGGTTGCGTTGGACGTGGGCGGGACGGACGTCAAGTATGCGGTGGTGGATTCTTCGGGCGCGCTTTCGCAAGAGGGCAGCTTTCCGACCCGCGCCCACGAAGGCGGCGAGGCCTTGGTTCGGCGGATGGCCGAGCGGGTGAATGAATTGCGCGCGCAGGACGCAAGCATTCGGGGCGTGGCGGTGTCCACCGCCGGGCAGGTGCTGCTCGACCACGCGACCGTCAGCTTTGCCAGCAACATACCGGGCCTGAGCGGCCTGAACCTGGGCGAGGCGCTAGGCGAGGCGACCGGCCTAAGGTGTCACGTGGAAAACGACGTGAACGCGGCGGCGCTGGGCGAGCAGTGGTTGGGCGCGGGGCGCGGGGCGCGCGCGTTAATCATGCTGACGCTGGGCACCGGCGTGGGCGGCGCGGCGATCATGGACGGTCGGCTGTTCACCGGCGCGCGGGGCTCGGCGGGCGAGTTCGGCCACATGACGCTCTATCCGGGCGGCGACCCCTGCCCCTGCGGGCAAATCGGCTGCTTTGAGCGCTACGCCTCGGCGGGCGCGCTTGAGCGCGCCACGCACGCGCTGCCCGATACGCATCCTGCGCACGGCAACCTCAGGGCGTTGTTCGACGCCTGCCGCGCGGGCGACGCGGACGCGCTTCGCGTGCTCGACCATTGGGTGGACGACTTGGCGAGGGGGCTTGCCAACCTGGTGCACGGCTTCAACCCCGACGTGATTTTGCTGGGCGGCGGGGTGTCGGCGCAGGGAGCCTATCTGTCGGAACGAGTGTATGCGCGGCTGACCGCGCGTGCGCTGCCCTCGTTTATGGAGGGCGTGCGGGTGGAGACCGCGGCGCTGCACAACAGCGCCGGGCTGCTGGGCGCGGCGCGCGCGCTGTTTGAGAAAGAGAGAATGCCATCATGATTTGGGACCTGTTCGGGGGCGGTTTTGATGCGCGGGCATTCCTGATCGACCTGCTGCTCCGCCTGCCCGCGTTCCTGCTGGCGATCTCGCTGCACGAGGCGGCGCACGCCTATGTGGCCGACCGCTGCGGCGACCCGACCGCCCGGATGCTGGGGCGGGTGACGGTCAATCCGATCAAGCACCTCGATCCGTTCGGGCTCATGATGATGGTGGTCGTCGGCGTGGGCTGGGCCAAGCCGGTGCCGGTCAACCCGCGCAATTTCCGCAAATACCGCCGCGACGACCTGCTGGTGTCGATCGCGGGCGTGACGGCCAACCTCTTGCAATTCGTGGTCGGCTGCCTCGTGATGTACGCCGTGGTGGCGGTGGCGTTGCGCCAATTGCCGGCCTTGACGGGCGGCGGCTACAGGGTGACCGTGGGCGGCGAGGACTTTCGCCTCATGGCGCGCGACGCTTTTCTGTTCGCGCCCGGGATGCACACCTACCTGATCGAGCCGGTCATGGGCATCACGGCGGGGTACGCGTTCCAGATGCTGGTGAACTACGTGGTAATCAACATCTCGCTCGCGGCGTTCAACCTGCTGCCGGTGCCGCCGCTGGACGGCTACCACGTGGTGAACGACCTGCTATTCAAGCGGGCGCTGTTCACCTCGCGCCAGATGGCGGGGCTGGGCATGGTGCTGTTGCTGGTGCTGAGCCGGACGGGCTTACTGAGCCGCGCTCTGTCGTTCGTTGTAAACCACGCCCTGGACGGCGCGGCCGTTACCGCCCACGCGCTGTTCGGCGCGCTACATATCGTATAGGAGGACGGCATGTCCTACGTGGTGTCGCTCAAACAATTTGACGGGCCGCTCGATTTGCTGCTGACGCTGATTACGCGGGCGAAGATCGACGTCGTGGAGATATTCGTGTCGCAGATCACCGAGCAGTACCTGGAATCGATGACGGGCGTGGACGACCTGGATATGGACGCGGCGAGCGAATTCTTGCAGATGGCGGCGACGCTGCTCGAGATCAAGTCGCGGGCGCTGTTGCCGACGCCGCGGGCCGAGCCCGAAGAGGGCGAGGAATCGCCCGAGCAGGCGCTGATCCGCCAGCTGACCGAGTACAAGGCGTTCAAGGAGCTGTCCAAGCGGATGCAGTCGCTCGAGGGCGAGGCGCGCGCGCTCTTGACCAAGCTGCCCGAGGAATATCCGCTGCCGCCGCCCGCATTCGAGCTGACGGGGCTGACGCTCGACGCGCTGGCGCGCGCGTTCGCGCGAGTGCTCAAGCGGCTTGAGGATACGAGCGAGGTGGCGGAGCCGCCCCGACGCGAGATTGCGCGCGACAGTTACACCGTGCAGAGCTGCATGGTGCGCATCCGGTCGCGGCTGCGCAAGGGCGAAACGCGCTTCTCGCAGCTGTTCGAGGGCGTACCCGGCAAGAGCGAGGTCATCGCGGTGTTCCTGGCGCTGCTGGAGCTGCTGAAGCTGGGCCGCGTCCGCGCGCAGCAAAAGGGCGTCTATGCGGACATTCTGCTGACGGCGGCGTGAGCGGGGGCATTCAATGTGGACGCCAAACCTTGCGTAGGGGCGCGTGTCAAGCCCGACATGGTTTACACCAACCGAAACCATTCATGCGTTCATCAGGCAAGTGAATTTTTTGCCCTGGCGTAGCCTTACGGCGCAGGCGTAGCGGCGCTGCGCCGGGGCTTTCAGGCGACGCCGGGGCGGAAAGGACGCCGCCGGCGGATGCGGGAATGGTTGAGATCGGTATAAGGCGCGATGGAACGGGAGGATGAATTTTATGCGGCGAATTTTGGTTTTTGGCGACTCCAACACCTGGGGCTACCGTCCGGACAACGCGCCGGGCGAGCCGCCCCGGCGGTACGACGACGCGGTGCGCTGGACGGGCGTGTTGGGCGCGCTGCTGGGCGATGGGTACTGCGTGCTGAACGAGGGGCTCAACGGGCGCACCACGGTGTGGGACGACCCGATCGATCCGTACCGCCGCGGTAGAGATCACATCGTGCCGCTGCTGGAGACGCATGCGCCGTTCGACCTCTTGATCGTCATGCTGGGCACCAACGACCTGAAACAGCGCTTTGGCGCGACGGCGCGCGACATCGCAGGCGGCGCGCAGGTGCTCGCGGAGATGGCGCTCGCGCGGGCGTGGGTCTTTGTTGGGAATCAGCCCCGGGTGCTGCTGATCTGTCCGCCGCCGCTCGGGTCGATCGAGCCCGACAGCAGCTTCAGCGGCGGCGGGGAAAAGTCGCGCCGGCTGGCCCCGCACTTCCGCGCCGTGGCGCGGGAGTCGGGCGTCGATTGGCTGGACGCGGGCGAGTTCGTCGCCTCGGCCGAAGCCGACGGCGTACACCTGACCCCCGAAGCCCACCGCGCGCTGGGCGAAGCCGTCGCGCGGAAGGTGAAGGAGATGCTGGGGTAGGGGATTTGGGCGGGCCCCCTGTCTCCCTCGCCGGAGGGAGCCGAGACAGCCTCTGTAGCAGGTCAGGGGGCCTGCCCTCAGGTTCGCCACCCCGGCGCTTCGCGCCACCCCTCCAAGGAAGGGAATTTCTGCTGCGTCAGCGGTTCGCCAAATACTCTTCGAAGCTCCCGCGCCGGTCGATCAGCCCGTCCGGCGTCAGTTCCATGATGCGGTTGGCGACCGTGTCCACCAATTGGTGGTCATGCGATGAGAACAGCACGGTGCCGGGAAAGTCGTTCAGGCCGTCGTTGAGCGCGGTGATGGATTCCAAATCCAAATGGTTGGTGGGCTGGTCGAGCAGCAGCACGTTCGCGCCCGACAGCATCATGCGCGACAGCATGCAGCGCACCTTCTCGCCGCCGGAGAGCACGTGCACCGGCTTGAACACGTCGTCGCCCGAGAACAGCATGCGCCCCAGGAACTGGCGCAGATAGCTCTCGTGCTGGTCGGTCGAATACTGGGCCAGCCACTCGACCAGCGGCACGTCCAGCCCCTCGAAGTAGGCGGTGTTGTCCTTGGGCAGGTAGGCCTGCGAGGTGCTGACGCCCCACTTGAAAAAACCGGCGTCCGGCTTAAGCTCCTCCATCAGGATCTTGAACAGCGCCGTGTGGGCCAGCTCGTGCTCGCCCACGAAGGCCACCTTGTCGCCCTTGTCGAGGATGAAGCTGATGTTGTTCAGCAGCGTCACACCGTTTTCCGACTTGCTCAGACCCTCGACCTTGAGGATGTCCTTGCCGGCCTCGCGGTCGGGCTTGAAGCCCACCCAGGGGTAGCGCCGGGACGAGGCGGGGAGCTCGTTGAAGGTCAGGTTTTCGAGGAGCTTGCGGCGCGAGGTGGCCTGGCGCGCCTTTGACTTGTTGGCGCTGAAGCGCGCGATGAAGGCCTGCATCTCCTTGGCCTTTTCCTCGGCCTTGCGGTTCTGGTCGCGCAGCATCTGCTGCATCAGCCGGCTGGACTCGTACCAGAAGTCGTAGTTGCCCACGTACATGCGCACCTTGCCGAAGTCGATGTCCACGATGTGGGTGCAGACGGTGTTCAGGAAATAGCGGTCGTGCGACACGATAATCACCGTGCCGTCATACTCGAGCAGGAAGTTCTCGAGCCAGGTGACCGACGGATAGTCGAGGTTGTTGGTGGGCTCGTCGAGCAGGATGATGTCGGGATGCCCGAACAGCGCCTGCAAAAGCAGCACCTTGACCTTCTGCCGGCCGTCGAGCTCAGCCATATCGGTCTGATGCAGCGCGACCGGGATGCCCAAGCCCTGCAGCATCTTCGACGCGTCCGACTCGGCCTCCCAACCGTTCATCTCGGCGAACTCGCCCTCGAGCTCGGCCGCGCGCACGCCGTCGGCCTCGTCAAAGTCGCTCTTCTGATACAACGCGTCCTTTTCGCGCATCACTTCATACAGGCGCGCGTTGCCGATCAGCACCGCGTCCATCACAGTCAGGGCGTCGTATTTGTTCTGATCCTGCTTGAGCACCGACATGCGCACGTTTTGCTTGACGTATATGCTGCCGGTGGTGGGGGCGAGCTCGCCCGAAAGCAGCCTCAAAAACGTGGACTTGCCCGCGCCGTTCGCACCGATCACGCCGTAGCAGTTGCCTTGGGTGAAGCTCAAGTCTGCGCCCGCAAACAGCCGGCTCGCGCCGAAGCTCAGGCTGACATTGTCGACGGTAATCATGGGTGTTGGTTCTCCTTATCGCTGAATCACCCCACAGTATAGCGCATTTGATCCCCCGATGAAAGGCGATTCGTGTTATATAGATTGTGCGCGCTCAAACCCCGCGCACCGGCCCGGCGCGTCCAGCAGCGTGCGACCGTCGAGACTCAGCAGCGCATGCGCCCTGCAGCTTGGGTATTCGGTGATCGTGCGGTCCATGCGCCCGAGCACCGGCGCGCGCAGCGCGCCGCCCCGGTCGTAGTCGACCGCAAGCTCTAGCCGGTAGCCGTCCTGGATCAGCGCGATCTCACAGCGGCCGGGCATGTCGACGCTGCGCTGGACGCGCGCGCCGCGGTAGGTGGCTACGCGGTGCTGACGCCCGTCCACGCGGCACACGGCGATGATGCCGGTGAAGTGAAGCCCGAGCATCGGAATCTCGGCCACCGCCAGCATCAGCGAGTCGCCGGGCCGGCCCTCGAAGTCGTGGCATTCGAACCAGGTCCAGTCGCGCGGGAACGAGCGGCCCCAGTCCATCTCGAGGTAGCCGCTGCCGCCGTCGAAACGGTGGACCGCGCCGCCCAGCTCGACATAACCGTCCACCGGGTGCTTCAGGCTGATCACGCTGTGATTGCACTCCATGAACGGCACGAAGCGGAACGGCCCCATGATGTCGCCGCCGGAAAGCTTCGTCATCGCCCCGTAGGTGAGCTCCGCGCGCAGGCCGGGCAGCGCGAGCGACACGCCCCGGTCGTCAAACCGGTTGGCCCCCACCTCGACCGACAGCCGATCGGCCCGCGCGTGAAACGCCTTACAAGGGAACGCATGGAACGCCGCGCCTTCGTTCGAGATCACCTGCACGAACGCCTTGCGCCCGCCCGCGCCGTCCGACGCCAATCCCGGGATCACCGCCAGCACCCGATCGCCGATCCGGTGCTTGAAATACCAGCCCTCAAACGACGCCCGCCGTCCGTCCTGCCCGCCGCCGTGATACATGCGCATGTGCTGCCCCCCCTTGCATTTGTTTTAGTATGGATCGCGCGGGCGGAATTATTTTGTAGAAGCCTTCGTGTTTTTGTGCTATACTATGCGGAAAATGGAAATCCGGCGGGCGGATTGCCAAATAAAGGGGCGAACAACATGAACGAGCTCGTTGTGAAAACTCCGGCCTTTGAAAACGAAGGCCTGATACCCAAGGAATATACGGGATACGGCGAGGATATATCGCCTGAATTGCGCTTGACCAATATAGACGAACGCGCAAAGTCCATCGCCATCATCATGGACGATATGGGGCATCCCGTGCCCGCGTACAATCACTGGATTATATGGAACATCCCTGTCATGCCCATAATACCGGCACGTATACCGCACGGTAAAACGGTTGAAACGTTGTCAGGCGCCGTACAGGGACGAGGGTATGGCAAGCACCGGTACAGGGGGCCAAAGCCACCGTTTGGCTGGTCGCACAGATATCGGTTTCATGTGTTTACAATGGATTGTGTGTTGGATCTGCCAAGCACTTCGAAAAAGCGCGCTCTGCTTAAAGCAATGGATGGGCACATACTCCAACAAGCGGAGTTAATTGGTCATTACAAATAAATGCTTCATGCGATTTGGCTTTCTCCTATGTAACCAAGGGGCATGGCATGAAGCTGATAATTTCCCGTTTAGCGCTGACAATAGGAGCGGTCGACATGCGCCGCAAACAATTGACGAAAGGACGCATCTATGAACATCACGCAATCGCTGGCCCGCGCGTTTTCGATCGGCGAGGCGCAGGTACAAAGGACCGTCGAGCTGATCGACGCGGGCAATACCATCCCGTTCATCGCGCGTTACCGCAAGGAAGCGACCGGGGGCCTGGACGACCAAGTGCTGCGGGAACTGGGCGAACGGCTCGCCTATTTGCGCTCGCTGGACAAGCGCCGGGGCGAGATCGAGGCGGCGCTTACCGGGCAGGGCGTGCTGACCGAGGAACTGACGGCGGACCTTGGGCGCGCGGGAACACTTTCCGAGCTCGAGGACATCTACCGCCCGTTCCGGCCCAAGCGCCGCACGCGCGCCACGATCGCGCGCGAGCGCGGGCTCGAGCCGCTGGCGCTCCGGCTGATGCTGCAGGATCCAAGCGACGGCGCGCCCGAGGCGCTGGCGCAGGGCTTCGTCGATCCCGAGAAAGAAGTGCCCGACGCGCAGAGCGCGCTGGCGGGCGCGCGCGACATCCTGGCCGAGACGATCAGCGACGACGCCGCGTCTCGCGCGCGGCTGCGCAATCTTGCGCGCGCCACGGGCCGGCTGGTCTCGGAAAAGACGGGCGACGAGGACAGCGTGTACCGGCTCTATTACGCGCACGAGGAGCCGCTATCGCGCATGCCCGGCCACCGGGTGCTGGCGGTCAACCGCGGCGAGCGCGAGGGATTTTTGAAGGTATCGGTCGCGGTGGATGAGCGGCGGGCGACGGACGCGCTGATTCGGGCGTTCGTGCGCGCGGACACGCCCGCCGGCGCGCAGGTGAGGCTGGCCTGCGAGGACGCGTGGGCGCGGCTGATCGAGCCGTCGCTCGAGCGCGAGATGCGCGGGGAACTGACCGAGCGCGCGGAGGATGCGGCGATCCGCGTGTTCCGCGACAATCTGCGCCAGTTGCTGATGCAGCCGCCGGTCAAGGGCCGGGTGACGCTGGGCGTCGATCCGGGGTTTAGGACCGGCTGCAAGCTGGCGGTGGTCGATCCGGGCGGCAAGCTGCTCGCGACCGGCGTCGGCCACTTCACGATCCCCGGCCAGACCCGGCTGATCGCGGAGGCCGAGCAACTGGTGCGCGCTCTGATCGAGCGCTACGGCGTGACCGCGGTCGCGATCGGCAACGGCACCGCCTCGCGCGAGGCCGAGGCCTTCATCGCGCGGCTGATAAAGGATACGCCCGGCGTCAGCTACATGATCGTGAGCGAGGCGGGCGCGTCGGTGTATTCGGCGTCGAAGCTGGCGGCCGAGGAGTTCCCGGATTACGACGTGTCGCTGCGCAGCGCGGTGTCGATCGCGCGGCGCATGCAGGATCCGCTGGCTGAGCTGGTCAAGATCGACCCCAAGTCGATCGGCGTGGGCCAGTACCAGCACGATTTGAAGGGCGCGGCGCTGGACGCGGCGCTCAGCGGTGTGGTCGAGGGCTGCGTCAACTCGGTCGGCGTGGAGCTGTCCACCGCGTCGGCGGCGCTGCTCGCGCACGTGGCGGGCATCGGGCCGCATCTTGCGAAGAACATCGTGGCCTACCGCGAGGAGCACGGCATCAAGAGCCGCGCGGAATTGAAGAAGGTACCCAAACTCGGTCCGCGCGCGTTCGAGCAGTGCGCGGGGTTTCTGCGCTTGGCGCTCTCGAAGCAGCCGCTCGACCGGACGGCGGTGCACCCGGAATCCTACGCGGCCGCGGAAGCGCTGCTGAGGCGGCTGGGGCACGGCGTGAAGGAGCTGGGCCGGGATACGCTTTCGGGGCTGGGCGAGCAGGCTCAGGCGGCGGGGTTGGGCGCGCTGGCCGGGGAGATCGGCGTGGGCGAGCCGACGCTTAAGGACATCCTGCGCGAGCTCATGCAGCCGGGGCGCGACCCGCGCGACGATCTGCCGGAGCCGCTGCTGCGCAAGGACGTGCTGGATATAAAGGATTTGAAGCCGGGGATGGAGCTGACGGGCACGGTGCGCAACGTGGCCGATTTCGGCGCGTTCGTGGACATCGGTGTGCACCAGGACGGGCTGGTACACGTATCGCGGCTGGCGAACCGCTTCGTGCGCCACCCCTCGGAGGTGGTCAAGGTGGGCGACGTGGCCCGGGTATGGGTGATCGAGGTGGACGAGAAGAAGGGGCGCATCTCGCTAAGCATGGTCGCGCCGTAACCCGCCGTACGCGTTCGCCGAAGGGATTCTTGAGGGCGAAGCCCGTAAGCCGCTTGGCGGCGAGGGAGGCATGCTCTGCTTGCGCAATGCGAAGAGGCCGCCTTTCGCAGCCTCTTTGATGAAGTTCCGCATCCGGCGGCGGCGGGCTGATTAACCGATCCGACTAACGCTCAGCCGCCTTACAAGCCGCCTCAAAGGAACTACGCGAGGGTGATCGAGACCGGAGTGACGTTGCTCAAGTTGTCGCTCACAGGGCAGCGGTCACTGATGGTCGCCCTCCACTTCTCGAGCGTCTGTTTGTCAACATTCGCTTCAGGCTTAAGCTTGATATGAATCTCCTTGTAGCCGGCGCGTTCGTTGTACGATGTTCCCTGGAACCGCGCGGGGTCAAGGACACCTTCGGCTTCAATGGCGAGCCCTTTCAACTCAAATCCCATCTCGGACGCTACGACATGTCCGACCACGTTCAGACATCCTGAAACGGAAGCCAGTACATACTCGACTGGATTGGGGCCGTTATCAGAACCGCCCAGCCCTTTTGGCTCATCGACGACGATCTTGAACTGCCGCGCGGTTACAAGTGTTCTTGTGGGGGTCTCGGCTATCGCTGATGTGGTAAATTTCACATTGGCCATGGTCACTGCTCCTTTCACCAAATAGAATCGGCTACCTTCTCTGAGGGTGTAATCCGAGATTTGCATCTCACATATAAAATGCCCGGATTTCGCCGGCTTTATCAATCCTCTTCCGACGAAAGACCCATCGGTCATCCAAATCTGCCAATCCCACCAAGACCGATCCTTTCGTTGAAAATCTCCTCTCTCCGCTTTCATGATCGGCCGCGTTGTGTTATAATCGATGCGTCCGAATCAACCCATCTGACATGGAGGGACGGCTATGACAGGCATGATGGACGCGCTCGTCAAGGCGCGCGCGGGCGTGGGGCTCACGCTTTCTCGGGTACCGATTCCGCAGCCGCGGCACAACGAGGTGCAGATCAAGATCCATAAGACCGCGATTTGCGGCACCGATCTGCACATCTACAACTGGGACGCCTGGGGTCGGCAGCACATCGCGCCGCCGCTTACGATCGGGCATGAATACGTGGGCGAGATCGCCGAGCTCGGCGAGGAGGTAGAGGGCCTTAGAGTAGGCCAGCGCGTGAGCGGCGAGGGGCACCTGGTGTGCGGCCATTGCCGCAACTGCCGCGGCGGCAACGCGCAGTGGTGCTCGCACACGCTGGGCGTGGGCGTCGGGCGGGACGGCGCGTTCGCCGAGTACCTGTGCCTGCCCGCCAGCAATGTGGTGCCGCTGAGTGAGGCGCTGCCCGAGGACCTGGTGGCCTTCTTCGACGCCTACGGCAACGCCACCCACACTGCGCTGCAGTTCGACGTGGTGGGCGAGGACGTGCTGGTCACCGGCGCGGGCCCGATCGGCATCATGGCGGGCGCGATCTGCAAGAAGAACGGCGCGCGGCAGGTCATCATCACCGACATCAATGAATATCGGCTGGACCTGGCGCGCAGCATGGGGCTGTTCGGGGTGAACGTGGCCCGGGACGACTTGGCCGCGGTGATGCGCGAGAACCACATGGTCGAGGGCTTCGATGTGGCGCTCGAGATGTCGGGCAGCGATGCGGCGCTTACTCAGATTTTGTCGCACATGCGCAACGGTGGCAAGATCGCGATGCTGGGCCTGTTCAAGAGCGCCGCCGCGATCGACTGGAACGAGGTGGTGCTCAAGGGCCTGACGCTGACCGGCGTGTACGGGCGCAAGATGTACGAGACCTGGTACAAGATGGTCGCGATGGTCGAGGGTGGGCTGGATCTGATGCCGCTTGTGACCCACCGGCTGCCCTACACCGAGTTTGAGAAGGGTTTCGAGGTCATGAACAGCGGCCGGAGCGGCAAGGTCGTGCTGGACTGGAGGAAGGAACAATGAAGCAGGCGCTGACCTATTTTGAAGCGCAGCTCGCGGCCATTCGCGCGGCGGGCACGGCCAAGGACGAGCGGATCATCGTGACGCCTCAGCGCGCGCGGATCGACACCACCGAGGCGCGCGGCGTGCTCAACCTGTGCGCCAACAACTACCTGGGCCTGTCCGACCACCCGGCGCTGATCGAGGCGGCGAAGGCGAGCTACGATCAATGGGGCTTCGGGCTGTCGAGCGTGCGGTTCATCTGCGGCACACAGCAGCTGCACAAGCAGCTGGAGGGGCAATTGGCGCGCTTTTTGAAGATGGACGACGCCATCCTGTATTCGAGCTGCTTCGACGCCAACGGCGGGCTGTTCGAGACGCTGCTGGACCCTACCGACGCGGTGATCTCGGACGAGCTCAACCACGCCTCGATCATCGACGGGATCCGGCTGTGCAAGGCCCGGCGGCTGCGCTACCGCAATAACGACATGCGGGATCTGCGAGCGAAGCTCGAAGAAGCGGGCGACGCGCGCATCAAGCTGATCGCGACCGACGGCGTGTTTTCGATGGACGGGTTCATCGCGAACCTCGCGGCGATCTGCGACCTGGCGGACGAGTTCGGCGCGCTGGTCATGGTGGACGACAGCCACGCGGTCGGGTTCATGGGCGAGCATGGGCGCGGCACGCCCGAGTACGCGGGCGTAATCGGTCGGGTGGACATCCTGACCGGCACCTTCGGCAAGGCGCTGGGCGGCGCGTCGGGCGGCTACACCGCGGCGCGCCAGCAGATCGTCGACCTGCTGCGTCAGCGCTCGCGTCCCTATCTGTTCTCCAATACGGTCGCGCCCGCGATCTGCGCCGCGACGGCCAGGGTACTCGACATGCTCGAAGAAAGCACGGCGCTCAGGGATCGGCTGGAGGACAACACGCGCCACTTCCGCGAGGCGCTCGCGCGGCTGGGCTTCACCGTGCCCGAGGGCACGCACCCGATCGTGCCGATCATGCTGGGCGACGCGCGCGTAGCCCACGAGATGGCGGCGCGTATGCTTGCCAAGGGCGTCTATGTGGTCAGCTTCAGCTACCCGGTCGTGCCCGAGGGTAAGGCGCGCATCCGCACCCAGGTCAGCGCCGCTCATACGCGCGAGGACCTCGATTTTGCCGTCCGGTGCTTCGCCGAGGTCAAGGCGGAGATGGGTATTTGACGCGGCTGGACAAGTACCTGGGCGCGGCGGGGTTTAGCCGGAGCGAGGCGCGCTCGGCGATTGCGCGCGGGCGGGCCGCGATCGACGGGCGGGTGGAGGCGGATGCCGCAGCCAAGGTGCCGGAGGGCGCGCGCGTTGCGCTGGACGGCGTGGTCATCGGGCAGCCGGGGCATGTGCATCTGATGATGAACAAGCCCCCGGGCGTGATAACCGCCGGTTCCGACGCGCGCCACCGCACGGTGTTTGATTTGCTGGACGCGCGCGAGCGCCATCTTCCGGGGCTGTGCGCCGTGGGGCGGCTCGACCGGGATACGACGGGGCTTTTGCTGTTTACCACCGACGGCCAACTGGCGCATCGGCTGATCTCGCCGCGCTTTACCGTCGAGAAGGTGTATTTGGCGCGCGTAGACGGCGCGCTCGACGAGGCGCATGTGCGCGCCATGGCCGAGGGCATAAAACTCAAGGATTTCACCGCGCAGCCGGCGCGGCTGCGCATCATCGAATCCGACCTCGGCGAACTGACGGTGACCGAGGGCAAGTACCACCAGGTCAAGCGCATGTTCGCGGCGCTCGGGCGCGAGGTGATCGCGCTTAACCGCGCAAGCCTGGGCGGGGTTGCGCTCGACGCAGCGCTCGCGCCCGGCGCGGTTCGGGCGCTGACGGGCGGGGAAGCGGCGCTGCTGTACGCCATTACGCGGCTGGAGGAACCATCGTGAACGATCACTATTTCACCCCCAACCCGTCCGCGCGCAGCGACGAGCGGCTGCATAGTTACCAGGCGCTGGGGCGGACGTTTGACGCCTACACCGACGCGGGCGTCTTCTCGAAGCAGGGGCTCGACGAGGGCAGCGCGCTGCTGCTCGAGTCGCTGCCGAAATTCACCGGCCGGGTGCTCGACCTCGGCTGCGGCTGGGGCGCGATGGGCATGGCGCTGGCCGCGGCCAATCCGCTCGCGCGCTTCATCCTGTCGGATGTCAACGAGCGCGCGGTGGCGCTGTGCCGGAAAAACCTGCTGGCGAACGGCATCGCAAACGCCGAGGCCGTGGTGAGCGACGGCCTTGAGCGGGTCGAGGGCGCGTTCGACGCCATCGTCACCAACCCGCCGATCCGCGCGGGCAAGCATCTGATCTACCGGCTGTTCGAAGAGGCGTACGGCCGCCTGAATCCGGGCGGCGCGCTGTACATCGTCATCCGCAAGCAGCAGGGCGCGCCCTCGGCGGGGAAATTTTTGGAGCGGCTGTCGGGCGATGTACAGCGGATCGCCCGCGGCAAGGGTTACTGGGTGCTCAGATGCGGAAAGGGAGAGGCACAATGAAGCAAAACCGGCTGGAGCGCGTGCTGCGGGGCATGGAGCGGATGGGGCTCGATCAACTGCTCGTCACGGCGACCGATTCGGTCTACTACCTGACGGGGCTGTGGGTAAACCCCGGCGAGCGGCTGTTCGCGCTCAAGGTCGACCGGAGCGGCGCGTGCGCGCTGTACGTCAACCGCATGTTCGCGCTGGGGGCGCAGCAGGGGCTTGCGCTCGTCGAATTTGACGACCGCGACGACGCGCTCCGGCTGCTGGCGGGCGACCTCGCGCCCGGTTGCGTGGGCGTCGACAAGCTGTGGCCCAGCCACTTCGCGATCCGGCTGATGGAGCTGCAAAGCGATGTGCGGCTGGCCGTCGGCTCGAAGCCGGTCGACGAGGCGCGCATGCTCAAGGACGAAGAGGAGCTTGCGCGGCTGCGCGCCGCCTCGCGCGCAAACGATCAGGCCGTGGCGGCGGTGGCGCGTTCGCTCGCCTCGGGCGACAGCGAGCTTTCCGTGGGCCGGCGCTTCGCCGACGAGGGCGTGCGGCTGGGCGCGCAGGGCGTAAGCTTTACGCCGCTCGTGTGCTTCGGCGCAAACTGCGCCGAGCCGCACCACAGCTCGGACGGCACGCGGCTCAACAGGGGCGACGCGGTCATCCTCGACCTCGGGATCGACGTGGACCACGCCATGAGCGACATGACGCGCACGGTGTTTTTCGGCACACCCACCGACGAGCAGCGCCGGGTGTACGAGCTGGTCCGGCGCGCGAACGCGGCCGCGAAGGCGGCGGTCAAGCCGGGCGTTCCGCTCAAGGACATCGACCGGGCCGCGCGCGCGGTGATCGAGGACGCCGGTTACGGCCCCGCGTTTTTGCACCGCACCGGGCACGGCGTCGGCTTGGCGGTGCACGAGCCGCCCGACGTCAGCGCCTCGAGCGAATACGTCGCCCAGCCGGGCATGGTGTTCTCGATCGAGCCCGGCATCTACCTGCCCGGCAAATTCGGCGTGCGCATCGAGGACCTGGTCGCGGTCACCGAGGACGGGTGCGAGGTGCTGAACGAGTTGAGCCGCGATTTAATGGTCATCGAGTGACGCCCCGCACGTCGGAAAGCAATTTGCCGATGTCGAGCAGCCGCTCGTTTCGGCCTTGCGCGTAGAAGTCGTAGTTGTAGACGCAGCTCGCCCACTGGATCACCGAATCGATGATCGGCGCCTTTACACCCAGCGCCTTGCCGACGCAGCTGACCGGCACGCAGCCGGTCAGGATGTCCTCGTAGATGTAGCGCGTGTCGATGTCGGTCGGGGCCAGCACGTCGCGGTAGGCCGCGGTCGATTGGATGCAGCTGTACAGGTCGTCTCCCTTCGAGCCGTAATGCAGTTTCAGCCAATCCATCGCGCCGAGCACCCGCGCGCCCGCGGCGCGCGCCACCTGCACCCGCTCGGCGTCCAACCGCGTGAGGATGTTGGCGACCAGCGGCGATATGCCCTCGGTGTAGAAGTGAAAGCCCTCCTTGGCCTCCACGCGCGTGATGTTCATCAGGATCGGCAGCGGGTGGAACACCATGCCGACGTTGGAAAACCCCGTGTCGAACACGCTTTGCGCCGCGATCACCTCGGGGAACAGCGCCTTTATGCGCGCGGTCGCCTCGGCCGTGCGCGACGGATCGTGCGCGGCCAGCTGCACGCGGCGCTTCTCGGCGTACAGGATAGGCCGGCCCGGCACGACGCAGCGGCAGGTGAACAGGAAGGTCTCCAGCTCGCACAGCGTGATGTCGGCCGCGCAGCCGCACTCGCGCAGCACCTTGTCGAACACGTAGGTGCCCAGCGTACGGCCCGGATTGAGCGACACGATCTGCCCGTCCGCGAGGTGCGGCGCCATCGCGCGTGCCACGATCGGATGGTACTGCGCGGGCGTGGTCACCAGCACCAGCGCGGCGTCTTTCACCACCGCGCCCATGTCGCAGCTAATCAGGTCGAGCTCGGCCTCGCCGCGCACCGCGCCCGTCAGCGCGAACCGCGCGGATGGGAACATGTCCACGCGCTCCTGCTCGCGGGCGTACAGCGACACCCGATAGCCCTTGAGCGCCAGGTAGGCCGCCATCGTCTGCCCGCCGTTGCCGGTGCTGATTACCGCCACCTTTGTGTCGGTCATACGGCCCCCTTTCGCGCCGCGAGCCGCTCAAGCCGCTCGGCTTCGTTCATGGGCCGGCCGGCGTCCGCGTCCCAGGCCACGCACCTACCGTCCGCGATGCGCGTCTTGAGCGTACCGCGGAACCGGTCGTTCTTGAGGATGTGCGGTGCGTCCAGGATGCCGCGCCGGATGGCGTCCTCAATCACCGCCGGGTCTGCGAGCGGGTCCGGGCTGGTCGCGCGGTAAGTCGATTCGATGAAGTCAAGCAGTACGCGCGCCTCACTTATGAGTTCCTGCTTGCGCGCCTGCACCTTCGGATCGCTCCCCATGTCGGCCGCGCCGTCCAGCACCGAGCGGATCACCCCGCGCGTTATCTTGCAGCTCTCGATCACCACATCGCTCGTGGCCGCGTGCTCGGCCTCCGAATAGCCGACCACGTGGATGATGTGGGGCTTTACGGTCATTTGCAGCATCGTGGACGCCGCCAGCTGCCCCTTCGCCGCGTCCAGGTCGCTGCGCAGAAACGGCAGCCCCGCGCGCGTCTGGCGGTACAGCCGGAACGTGGGACTCGCCAGCGACTCGGCCAGCTCGATCTGCGCCAGCACCTTCGCCAGGTCCATCGAGAACCTAAGCGCGCCCGGGATGTTGAACATATACTGCGCCACGTAGTCGGTGAGGCCGCACGCCCTGGCGTTGTAGGCCGATAGGTAGGCCATCGCGACCGAGATCACGTCGTGCGCGTCGCGCAACCCCCAGTGATGCGGTTCGTTGAGCTCGACCGGCACGCCCCGTTTGTCGTGCAGCCGGATCAGCGCGTGCGCGTCCGACACCGTCTCGGCGACCGTGCGCTCGCCCCGCCCGTCCAGTTCGTTAAACCAGCACAGCGGCGTCGCGCACCAGGCGTTGTCGATCGTCTCGAGCAGCATCTCGCCAAAGCGCAGCACGTCCGCCGTGCCGCAGTAGCAGCGCATCAGCGGGCAATTGCCCCGCTCGGACGCGCGCTTGAGCCGCCGGAACGCCTCGGCATTGTGGACCGGCACCCCACCCGCGCCGTCCATCTTGGGGTCGCGCCGCTCGGGGTGGAAGAAGTGCTGCTGTGTGTTCTGGTCGATACCGAGCGAGATGACGTCGAGCACGTGCGCCTCGGCGATCGCGGCGATGCCCCGCTCGGTATCGGCCGGGGAGGGCAGCCCGAAGTGGTGCCGCAGCAGCGGGTAGGGCGATTTCTGCCCGATGCGCGCGATCAGCCCTTGGGCCGGGCGTTCGACGCCCTGCGCGCGCGCCTCGCCGCGCAAAAACGCGATCGCGTCGTCCACATCCTCGCTGCCGTCGTAGACGGTGTCGAAGAAGCCCAGCGCCCGCACCGCCTCGGCGACCGGGCGCGTGCCCCCGAACAGCCAGTGCGGCCGGAACGTAAGCGACTGCGCGCCCCGCATCAGCCGCTCGATGAGCGGGATCACATTGGCGGCCGTCAGCCGGTAGCCGAGCGCCACCACGTCGGGCCGCGCTTCCGCCACCGCTTCGAGCACTTTTTCCACCGGCACCGCCGGCCCGAGGAACAGGGTCTCCCAGCCCTGCCGCTCGGCCAAATCCAGAAAATGCTGTACCCCCGCGACGTGCACGCAGTTGCCCATCGACGCGCCGATGATGCGCCTTACGCCCATGAATGCCTCCTTCCAGCCGGACGCCGGCGCGCTCGTGCGGCGTCCCCCCCCAACAAAAATAGGCTCCGTGTCTTTGCGCGGAGTCGTCATCTGTAAAACGCAGATAAATTCATTATAGGGCGCGTGCCCCACGCTGTCAAGCGCGCTCTTAACAATGGACGGCGATCCCTTTACACAACAAATCCCGGCTGCCGACGGCGGAAATTTATCAATTTTGGCGCATCGGGGCAAACTGCTCCCGCGCGGCATCGCCGCGCGGGAGGTTTTCGATGATTAAGGTGGGGGTTTTTGACGCCAAGCCCTACGACGTGGCTTCGCTCGACCGGGTGCGCGGGACGCAGATCGATTTTCGCTACCACGAATACCGGCTGGGCCGCGACACTGCGCCGCTGGCCCGCGGGCTGGACGCCGTATGCGCGTTCGTCAACGACGACCTGGGCGCGCCGGTGCTCAAGACGCTGGCCGAGCTGGGCGTCAGGCTGGTGGCGCTTCGCTGCGCCGGGTTCAACAACGTCGACCTGGCCGCCGCCCGGGGCAGGATCTCGGTGGCGCGCGTGCCTGGCTACTCGCCTTACGCGGTGGCCGAGCACGCGCTGGCGCTGCTGATGACGCTCAACCGCCGGGTGCACCGCGCCTACAACCGTACGCGCGAGCACAACTTCAGCCTCCACGGCCTGACCGGGTTTGACCTCAACGGCAAGACCTGCGGCGTGCTGGGCGCCGGCCGGATCGGGCAGGTGTTCGCCGCGATCGCCCGGGGGCTGAACATGAACGTGCTGGTCTGCGACCCGCGCCCGGATGAGGCGCTGGGGCTTCACTACGTGCCGCTCGACGAGCTGCTGGCCCTAAGCGATGTGCTGTCGCTGCACTGCCCGCTGACCGCGGACACCCGCCGCATCATCGGGCGCGAAGCGCTCAAAAAGATGAAGCCGGGCGCGCTGCTCATCAACACCTCGCGCGGCGCGCTCATCGACAGCCGCGCGCTGCTCGAGGCGCTGCGCAAGGGGCGGCTGGGCGGCGCGGCGCTCGACGTATACGAGGAAGAAGAGGGCTACTTTTTCGAGGATTTTTCGGGTGAGGTGCTGACCGACGCAGTGCTGTCGCTGCTGCTCACCCTGCCCAATGTGCTGATTACCTCGCACCAGGCATTCCTGACCGAGGAGGCACTCGGGCAGATCGCCGAGACGACGCGGGACAATCTGCTCGATTTCTTCGCCGGCCGGGCGATGGAGAACGCGCTGACCTGAGGGGACGCGGTACGGGGCAGGGCTTCTCTCTCCAAGCACCGGCCAACGGGCCGCCCGGACGTCCTTCGCCTACACGAGCGGCGCGAAGGCCGCGTTCAGGTAGTGCGCGAGGGCGTTGGGGTTCACTTCGAGCGACACGCCCTTCTGCCCGCCGCTGATGCGGATGCGCTCGAAATCGGCGGCCGACCGGTCGATGAAGGTCGGGTAGCGCTTCTTCATGCCCACCGGCGAGACCCCGCCGCGCTCGTAGCCGGTGAGCGCGTTCAGTTCCTTGACCAAGGTCAGCGACACCGCCTTGTCGCCGAGCGCCTGCGCCGCCAGTTTCAAATCGAGCGCGCCCGAGATCGGCACCACGAACACCGCCACACCCCTGCGCTCTCCGCGCGCGCACAGCGTCTTGAAGCTCGCGCGCTCGTCCGCGCCCAGCGCGCGGCACACCGCCTCGCCCGAGAATTCCTCCCCGCCCAAGTCGTAGTAGAGCGGCGTGAATGGGATTTTGGCCTGCGCGAGCAGGCGCATGGCGTTGGTGACTTGCGGCTTGGACATGGGGATACCTCCGGTCGTTTATATGGGCACGATTTTACACGGCGGGGAAGCGCCCTACCGCACCGGGCACGCCCCGTTGACGCAGTCGTCGTCCTCGGCGTCCGACGGGATGCTGACGCTCTCGTACTTGGTCAGCACCGCGGGATCGAACGGGCTGTATGCCTTGCTGAGCGCTTCGTAGTGTTCCCGAGTGATCTCCTCGTACGGCGCGAGCTGATAGGTGCCGCCGTCGTAGGCCAGGAACGCCACGCCCACGAAGTCGTCCCACACCTCGGCGATCGCGCGCTCGATGGGCGGCCATTCGTCCGGCTTGACCGTGATCGTGTTGCTCGAGTTGTGCTGGGTGTAGTGGCGCTGGAACTGGATGTAGCGCGCAAGCTGCGAAAGCGCCGGCACGTCGCCCTTGGTCACCCGCGAGCGCGACTTAACCGGGAAGTCCAGCACCAGCGTGCGCGCGTTCTCGATCCCGCCCACGGTGCCCACCTCGGGCTGCAGCTTCCAGTTAAACTCGAGCGCCGCCTTGGCCAGCGCGTCGTCGGAGGAGACGCGGATGCGCCGGATGAAGTAGGGCGCGTGCGCGTTGTGCAGCCCCGCCGACACCCCGCCCGCGACCAGCGATAGCGTACCCTCCGGCTTGATCGTGGTGACCAGGAGCGGGGAGGGAATGCGCAGTTCGTGCGCGTACTGCGCCGCCGCCTCGCGCGCGACGCTTGACAGCGATTCGAGCGCCGCGTCCTGCCCGGCCTCGTCCATGCCGGCAAACGCGTCCTGCACGCCGGTCAGGCTGCAGCCGGTCAGCCGGTCGCGCTTGTGCTTTTCGTTCCATTCGTTAAGCTCCAGATCGATCAGCGTCATGCGCAGCCCTGCGCGCGCCGACAGCGCCTGCGCGCGCCGCGCGGCTTCCAGATCGAAGCCGTCTTCCGTACGGAAGGCGCACAGGTTGACCGTGGTCAGGTTGCACTGCTGCTTGGAGTCGAGCAGGATCTCGCCGCAGGGGTTCACGCCCTCGGCATTGTCGCGCCGCCGGCGCGCGGCCTCGAGGTTGATGAAGCCGGGCTCGCCGTCGAGCTCGATCATCAGGAAGATCAGGTGCAGCATGTCGGGCGAGGGCTTTGAGGTCAGCGCCATCGAGTTGTTGGACAGCCGCCTATGTCCGATGCCCGGCCGGCCGGGGTTGAACGGCGCGCCGCCGCCCACTTGCGGGTCGACGTGCCGCTCCGACAGCGCCCCGAACCAGGCCGGCGGCTCGATGCCCATCTTTTCAAGCTGCCGCTTGACCTTTTCGTGCTGCGCAAAGTGGCGCTCCGACCAGAAGCCGTTGACGCCGTACTTGGCGAACAGGCACTCCATGTCATCGGGGTCGAACAGGAAGATTTCCGCCGTGCGCCGCACGCCGCCCGCCACCACGTTGTTGCCGATCAGGTTGCCGATGTCGAGGATGTGGATGGGCCGCACGCGTCCGTAGCCGCGCGCGTCGTGCTCAATCGGCGCAAGGCTTGCGTCGATCTGATTTTTCAGCACCGCGTCGATGCCGGCGAACATCTCCTTGAGCGGCTCGGGGCCCGACGCCGTGCCGCCGAAAGTTTTTAACCGCTCGCCCTTGGGGCGCACGGAATTGAACGACACCTTGATCGTGTGCACGTGCTCGTAGCGCGGGTCGGTCAACAGCAAAAGGTACTGCCCCAACGCGTCGCGCCAGCCCTCCTTGCTGTCGCCTACGTAGATCTTGGCGAACCCGTTTTCGAGGTGGCGCACGTCGGTGTGCTCGAGCCGGTAGTCGACCGGCACCGGGTTGTAAGGAGACAGAATCAGCCGGGTATTGACGCGGATCGGAGAGAGGCGCTTCGCCATCTCGGGTGTGCACTTGAAGCCCACGCCGCTGCCCAGCATCAGGAGATAGAACAGCTCGCACAGGTCGTCCCACTTTTCGATGTTGGTGAAGCTGCAGTTGAAGTTGGCCATCGGGTAGTCGCGCGCTACCTGCGTGCCGCCCACCCATAGCGTGCGGCCCGACGGGAACTGGCGCAGGTTGAAAACATTGTCAAACAGCGAGCGCGCCTCCTCCGTAAGCCGGGCGCGGGGGATGGGCAGGCCAAGTTTCGCCCTGTGAATCTCGTCCAGGCCCACGTTGTACTCGACGGCGCGCGCGACCGTCTCCTTCCACGTCTCCCGCCGCCCGCGTTCCGGCAGGAAACGGGCGTAGGTGCGGTAGAAGGTAAACAGGCCCAGTTGCGTCATGTGGGCGGGATGATCGGGGTATCGTTTCAGGAAGTCGTTGCTGAGCAGCTTCACGGGCGCATCCTCCATTCGTACTTCGCATGCCAACCGTCGAAAAACGGCACATATAGTATGCGCCGATTCTCATGTGCACAATATATATTATATAAACCGGCGGACCATCCGTCAAGCAGTCTTTGTGCGCCTCGCGCCGATTTCGGACGCAATCCACAAAATCGCCGGCAGCAGCAACTGGAACAGCGAGGCGTACAGCGGGTAGTATTTGATGAACGCAAACATCTCCATGGTGTTTTTGTAAAGGATGAAGGCCAGCGCCATCGCCAGCAAGGCCGTGGGAAGCGCCACTTGGCGGTAGTCCCCGGTCCCAAACAGCTTTGATATGCCCTTGCTGGCGGCGATCAGGCACACGGTGATCTTGACGATGCCGGCCAGGATGAAGTTGACGGAGATCGAGCCCTCGATCCGCGACAGAAAGTCGCCCAGATTGATGATGCGCGCCGCCACATAGGAGGGAAAGTATTCGATCGCTATCATCGACGCGCCCAACACAAACAGGTTGCGCAAGATGATGATGTGCAGCACAATGCTGCTGAGCAGCATGCCGGACAAGTAGATGTTCCTGGGTTCGTCGCCCTTGCGCAGGCAGTCGGCGAAGCTCATGAACAGCACCGTCTCGCAAAACGGGAACGCAAAGATGCCGAACGCGTCTTGTGCGATCTCGACGAATGAGTGTTCGAATACGGGCAGGATGTTGTCAAAGCGCATCACGTTGAGCGACAGCAGCACGGTCAGCAACACGATGCCCAGCACCACCTGCACCATCACCACCGACCACTTGCCCAGCGCCTTGCAGCCGTAGCGGGCCAGGAAGCATACCGTGATCACCAAAATGACCAGCACCGGCAGCTGCGGTGTGTCGAGCAGGCTGGAGATCTTGATGAACTCCGAAAAGTTGCGCATGACCAACGCGCACAGGTGCAGCGCATACCACGCCATCAGCATGGTGACGATCTTGCCGGCGACCTTGCCCAACCGCGCCTCGATGGCGTCAAAGAGGTCTTGACCGGGATTGAGCTTCAGAATCCGGGCGTACATCAGAACCGCCGGGATCATGAGCAGGGTGGCGAGCAGCAGCGAGAGCCAGTTATCCTGCCCCACCGTGGTGCTCACGCCCATCACGACGCTGCTGCCGAAATTGAATAAAACGATCACCGAGATGGCCTGGCGGCTGGTCAGGGGTTGTTCAAGCAAGGGACATGCTCCTTTCCGCGGGGTCACGAGGCGCCAAAGAGCGATTGCACGGCCTTTACCGCTTGCACAATGGGCTTGGCGGGGGACGGCAGGGTCACGCCCAGCTCGCTTAGCATGAGCGCCGCGAAGCTTATGACCAGCAGCGACAGGTACAGCACCTTCATCCCCGGCGCGCAGGTCTTGCGGATGGACCCAAAATCGATGAACAGCACGCACAGATACAGCACGATCAGAATGGCGATCGTCATGAGCGGAGGGCCTCCTCGGATTTGATGAAGGCGCTGTTCTTGATGTTGACGCGGCAGGACACCTCGACACTCACCGTAGGAAAGATCGATGCCCAGTTGGATTCCAGCTGTTTCCACAGGCGCACGTCGCGCTGGTATACGCGGCGCCCGAGGCCCAGAATGTCGCTCTTGAACTCGGACTGGGCCTTGCGCACCAGGCGCTCAATGGCGTCGTTCAGCTGCCGGCCGGCCTCGCGCTCTACCGACTCAATCTGCGCGGCATCCATGACGTCGATCTCGGACTGAACCTCGGCCAAATAGACATCGGTTTCGACTTCGATGCGGAAGGCGGGCTGCCGGTCCCGAACCGAAAAAGAGGTTTTGGCTCGGTTTCCCGCGATTTCGAGCGCGATGTCGGGCGCGCCCGAGCCGTGCCAGTCGAGCGGCAGCACACCGCCCTTGCACTGATCGGTGGCGATCAGGAAGGCCTTGCTCTCCTCGGGCGTCAGCAACCCGACCAGCTTGTCGCCGGCAAAGGCGGCGATGCCGTTGGATTCAAACGTGGGCTCGCCGTCGTTATCCACGATATGGAACACCGGCAGGGTCAGCGATATACCCGGGCATTTCAGCGTATCGTAGATGCGGTACAGCTCGATGTAGGCGGTGGACGAGGTCAGGCTGTGATCTTCACCGACGATTCGGTCCATTTCAATCGATGTGATGCGCTGGTCGATGCCGGGTATCGACAGTATCTCCTGGGCGCTGACGCCTTGGGCGAGGACAATGTTGAGGGTCTCGCGGCTTTCGCCTTCGCGCATGAGCCAGTCCACCAAAGGCGCGACGCCCACGGTGCGCGCCACATCCTCGCTGATCACCACCATCTGAATGTTGCCGATGTAGAGCCGGTTGAGCAGCCGTCGCTTGGCGTTTCGGGCGGCATCGAACAGCGTCTTGCCCGTGGACACCACCACCTTCGAGCTCGGCGCGCTGCTCTTGGGCGGCTTGGTCAAGTCCAGGATCTCCGACGACAGCCGGTAGTCGCCGGTGGCCGCGTCGCGATCCACACCCATGCCCACGACCAGCGCCAGCTCGCTCAGGCTGCGATAGCTCCAGCAACCGCTGAGCAGCAGCGCGGGCACGAGGCAAAGCGCCGCAATGCTCAAGACTCTACGCATGGCCGCCTCCCCCCGGCTTCATTCGGGTGCGGTTGTCTGTCAGGGCCTTCGGGCGAAGGATCATGGTCCACCAGGGTGCGCGAATCGCGATGTCCTTGGTCTGCTGAAGCCGCGTGCCGCCGTCGAGGGAAATGAGCGGAACGCCGAACGAGTCGAGCGCGATCAGGTGAACCAGGATCAGCGACAGACTGATGGTCAACCCGAAGAAGCCGAACATCGACGACATCAGCAGCACGAACAGGCGCAGGTAGATGACCGGCGCATTGAGCTTGGGCACCAGCAGGTTGGTGATGCCGGTGACCGCCACCACGATAATCATGGGCGCGGCCACCAGCTTGGCCTCCACAGCGGCCTGGCCGATGACCAGCGCGCCCACGATGCTCAGCGCCTGGCCGATGTTGGTGGGCATGCGCACCCCGGTTTCCCGCAGAATGTCAAACACGATCAGCATCACAAACGACTCGACCGCCGCCGGCAACGGCACGCTCTGCCGCTCGGCGGCGACGTTGATGAGCAGCGGCGTGGGCAGCATCTCGTGCTGGAATGCCACGATGGCGATGTAGAGGCCGGGCACGGTGATCGTCATGAGAAAGCCCAGCATGCGCAGTATGCGCGAGAACGAGCCGTAGTAAAAGCTCATGTAGTAGTCCTCGCTGCTCTGAAAGTTCTCGACGAACAGGTAGGGCAGCGTCAGCGCCATGGGCGTGCCGTCGAGCACGATCGCCACCCGCCCCTCGAGCAGGCGGCCGATGACCGTGTCCGGGCGCTCGGTATAGCCGATCGTCCGGAACAGCGAAAAGCGGTGCTCGCGGATCAGCTCGGCCAGGTAGTTGGTGTCCAGCACGCCGTCGATGTCGATTGCCTCGAGGCGCTTGAGCAGGTCGTCCAGCACGCGCCGGGTGACCACGCTGTCAAAATAGCAGATGACGGCGGAGGTACGCGTCTTCTTGCCAAAGCTCATCTGACGGATCTTGAGGTCGTTGGTGCGGGCCCGGCGGCGCAGCATCGACACGTTTTGCATCATTGATTCGGTAAAGCCTTCGCGCGGGCCGAGCAGGCTCTTTTCGCTGTCGGGCTCGTCGATCGAGCGCAACGCGAAGCTCTTGGTGTTCAGGATGGCGGCTTCGGCGCAACCGTCGGCGAACAGCACGGTGTCGCCGTAGGTCACCGCGCCCACGATCTTCTTGAAGTCACCCGTCAGCTCGGCCTCGCTGATCTGCACCACCTCGGCCGTCAGCCGCTTCATCAGGTCCTTGTCCCTGATCTGCGCGGGCGCGCTCATCAGCGGCTGGAGGATGTGCTCGTTGATGATGGTCGCGTCGACCATGCCGTCGGAGAAAACGATGGCGTACGCCCGGTCGCCGTCCTTGGCGACGAACCTGTAGCGCATGATGTCCACGTTTTCGAACAGTCGCTTCATCAGATCCACGTTGTCATCCACCGCGTCCGAGACGGGCAAGGCGGTCAGACCCTGATTGAATGCCTCGACCGCTTCTGAGAAGTCGGGTTCTTTTTTCGCCCTTTTAAACATGTTGCACCGCCCTCTTGGCTGGCATACCGAATCCCAGTATTGCATGTTCCGGCGGAAATTATTCGGCGGACCGGATCAGGTTTATTTCACTCAATACGGCTCAAAATTCCGCGATTTAACACTCAAAACTACTTCGGGAGTATTGACACCGCCACAAGACCGCGGTAGTATGCAGCCGTGAGCCACACGACTGTGGCAGTTAGCTGGAGGTATCTCCTGTGAAGCGGTTTGATTCTGAGCTGAAAGTCATTGAAGCGGCTCAAGCGGATGCTCAATGCGCTGGAATGCGGTGACGAATGCGGGCCGACCGAAGCGCTTTTCGCGCAACGGAACACGCTATGCCCAAAAACGGCGGCGCAGCCCCTTCGTTCCTTTCGATAACCCGAAACCCTTGACCGCCGAAAGGCGGCAAACAAGGGGTGCGTTTTGCTGAGAAGGAAAAGAGAGGAATGAATGATGAAGATTCTGCTATGGCCTAAAGCAACGGCCGGAAGGTGGGCGGCTGGTTTAACGCTGACTTTTATCGTATGCATGGCCTTAA
Organism: Anaerozeibacter quisquiliarum; assembly: GCF_051162045.1. Lineage (NCBI taxonomy): Bacteria > Bacillati > Bacillota > Clostridia > Eubacteriales > Anaerozeibacteraceae > Anaerozeibacter > Anaerozeibacter quisquiliarum. The sequence continues at coordinate 62,599 of NZ_JBISDI010000013.1, read as the reverse complement.
AATTTGCGGATCCAGCGGTTCCGATCAGATTCCCTTTGCCAACTCCATTCATCGCGGGTTTGGGCGTAATCGGCTTTGTAATGGGGGTCATATCGGCAATAAAGAACAAGGACAGGGCTTTATTGACATGGTTGTCCATCCTGATCGGACTGCTGGTTATTATTTGGGTGGCGGCGGAAATAGCATTCCCTCACTAGGTAACCGCCGATCAAATCCCACGCGCGGAGACGGATGCTTTTCCGCCCCGGTGCGCCTGCAAAAACACTTGAATTAGCGCTGCTAGTCCCGCGGTTTTTGCAGGCACACCGGAACGAAAAATCACCTCGCCATCGCACGCGTACTTTAATCAGCGCTTACCTAGGTAAGCGCTGATTTATTCAGGCGCCTCATGGCGGCGTCACTTCGATCTCGCCCAGCAACGTGCGCAGCCCGATGCGCTTCGCGTTCATCGCAAGTTCCACCGCGGGCTCGCCGCTCGTCGGGTCGAGTATGGCGATCGCGAGATCGTACCGCCCGGCGGGCAGCGCGCGGGGGAGGTCGATCGTCGCCGCGGCGCGCGTGACGCCGGGCGCGAGCTTGCGCACGTCGAGCTCGGTCTCCTGAGCGTAGACCTTTTGCCCCGCGTCAAACAGTGAAAGCTCCACCGGCCAGGGTTGGCTGAACGCCTGCGCGCCGTCGTTGTGTACGTCGAGATCCACCTTGAGCCGGTAGCCGGCGCGCACCGCGCGGGGCCAGGCGGCCTCGCGCACCCACAGCCGGTAGCCCATGGCCGACAGCGCCACCGCCATGTTATTGCGCATGGCCTCTGTGAGGCCGGTCGCTTTGACGCCGCCGACGTAGGTGGTGTGGCTCTCGCTCAGTGCGCGCAGCAGCGCGCCCATGCCGCGCCCGAACAGCACCTGCTGGTCGATCGAGCGGGGGATGTGCGCGCCCGACGGCGCGGTGCGCCGCTGCGCGCCCACGCCGCGCAGCTGGGCGCCCACGGCCTCGTCGTAGCCGCCGTATTCCAGCGTGTCCAGCCAGTCCCAGGTGGCGCCTTCGTCGCCCAGGCGGTCGTTGTACAGCCCGATGCCGGTCAGCCGCACCGGCTGGTAGGGCGCGCTGGCCAGCAGAGGCGTGCGCTCAAACGCGCCCGTATAGGCCCCGACCCAGGTCTTGAGGTCGGTGCTGGGCGGCATGTCCCAGTCGCTGTCCACGTGTTGCGTGGTCCAGCCGCCGTTGTGGCCGAGGCTGCCCAGCTCCACGAACGCCACGCCCTGATGGCCGTCGTAGCGCGCGCCCAGCGCCCGGATCGCGGCATTGTGCCTCTCGATCAGCAGCCAGTCGGCGTAGTTGGGCGAGAAGCCGCGCCCGAGCGCGTTCTCGTAGTATTGGCCCGCATTCTCGCCCATGGCTTCGTAGAGCCAGTCGGGGATGTCCCGGTGCCGCTCGGGCCCCGGCGCGTCCATCACGAACCGCAGCACCACCCGCTTGCCCGCGCGCCACCAGCGTTCAAGCCGGTTGCGGCGCTCGAAGCCCTCGAAGTCGAAGACGCCCTCCTCGCGTTCCAGCTCCTTCCAGGTCAGCCGCGCGTACACCAGCGAATGGTCGATTTCCACCTGGTCGGGATCGGTGGCGGCGTCCACCGCCCAGCCCATCAGCGGGTTCACCCGCGTGAGCGCCGCCGGACGGAAGCGATGCACCGCGCGCCCCGGGTCCTTGCCCCAGGCCGCGAGCGCGATCATAATCAGCAGGACGGGAATGAAGAACAGGTAGCGTTTTTTATTTACGCCAAAGTCGCGCATCCGGCCGCGGTGCTCGCGGCGCGGCCGTCGCGCGCGCGTCGCGCGCATCCGCCGGCTGAGGGCGCTCAGCTTTATCTTGTTGATGATCGACGAGCCGCCCATGCGCTATCCCCTCTTGGCCTGATTCATCGGTCCACCAGCGGCTGGAGCGCCTGCCACAGTCCGTCCGCCGCGCAGACATCCCGGTGCAAGACCGGCTTTGACTTCAGCGCAGCGATGGCCTCGGGCACCTGCTGAGCGGTGATCTCCGCCAGGCGCTCGCAGCAGGCGAAGTCGTCCGTGCCCGAAACAGGGCCGGTCAGCGCCTCGAGCACCGTGCGCCCGAACTTGTAGGGGCTGGCGGTGGACACCACGAGCATCGGCCGCCCGGCCCCCTCGCGCGCGCGAAAGGCGCGCGCCGTGCGCATAGCCACCGCGGTGTGGGGGTCGAGCAGGTAGCCCTCGCGCGCCCAGGTTTCCCGAATCTCCCCGGCGACCGCGTCCTGCCCGGCCCAGAGAGCGGACATGGTCGCCTGAAGCCGTGTAAACGGCTCGCCAACGAGCCGGTAGCGGCCCTCGGCCGCAAGCCGCGCCATCCAGGCGCGCACCTGCGCGTCGTCCCGGCCCGACAGCTCGAACAGCAGCCGCTCGAGGTTGGACGAGATCAGGATGTCCATCGAGGGCGAGCTGGTCAGGTGGAACGGCCGGTTTCGGTCGTACACGCCGGTCTCGATGAAGTCAAAGAGCACGTTGTTCTCGTTGGACGCGCAGAGCAGCCGCCCGATCGGCAGGCCCATGTCGCGCGCGTATTCGGCGGCCAGGATGTTGCCAAAATTGCCGGTCGGCACGCAGACGTCGATCGCCTCGCCCATCGCGATCGCGCCCGAAGATACCATGTCCACATAGGCCGAGCAATAGTATGCGATTTGGGGCGCGAGCCTGCCCAGGTTGATCGAGTTGGCGCTCGACAGCACCACGCCGCGCGCGTTCAGCGCCTCGGAGCACTTGGGATCGGCGAAGATCCGCTTGACGCCGGTCTGCGCGTCGTCGAAGTTGCCGCGCACGGCGACCACGCGCACGTTGCCGCCCGCCTGGGTCACCATTTGCAGAAGCTGCGCCTCGGATACCCCGTTTTCGGGGTAGAACACGCAGATTTTTACGCCGGGCACATCGGCGAAACCCTCGAGCGCGGCCTTGCCGGTATCGCCCGAGGTGGCGACCAGGATGCAAATCTCGCGCCTCTCGCCGGTTTGCCGCGCCGACGCGGCCAGCAGATGCGGCATCAGCTGCAGCGCCATGTCCTTGAACGCCAGCGTCGGGCCATGCCACAGCTCGAGCATATACAATCCATTCTCGAGCGCTACGACCGGGGCGACCGCCGCGCTGTCAAAGCGCGCGTAAGCCGCCCGGCACATGGTTTCGAGCGCCTCTTCCGGGAAACCGGTCAGCCACGGCGCGAGCACCCGCGCCGCGCGAGATGGATAATCGAGCCCGATCAACGCCTCGAGCGCCCCCGGCGCGAACGTCGGAATGCGCTCCGGCACGAACAGCCCGCCCCCCGGCGCGAGCCCCGACACGATGGCCTGAGCGGGGGTAAATCTAACCGATGCGTCGCGGGTGGAAAGGTATTTTATTGACATATGCGCACATGCTCCTTGCCTTTAAGGGAAGGGATTTGGGGGATTCCCAATTCCCCTCCAAGGAGGGATGCCCGCAGTCGGGGTGGCGAACCCTTTGGCCGCACCCGTGAGGCCTCGCCGGGTTCTGCAACCGGGTCACCGCCTCGCCCCTTGGGCACCCCTCCAAGGAGGGGAATTGGGCTGCGCGGTTATACCGCGTACCGGGTGATGAATTCGGGCAGCGTCTCCGGGTCGCCGCTGACGCTCAGCACCAGATCGGCCTTGTGCTGGTTGCTTAAGCCTTCCAGCCGCTTGAACAACGCTTCCATTTCGCGCCAGTCGGTGTTGTTGATGAGCTTGGCAAACGCATCGACGTAGACGCGCGTAATATCAAAATTAACCGCCAGCATGCCGCCCAGCAGCCCGTAGAACCAGTCGGCCGAGCGATGCTCGCCCAATGCGAACTCGCCCGCGTTCACAAACCGGATTTCATGGCGGAGGTCATACATGTAACGCGCATCATCGTCGACAAACACGATGACGCCGTGCTCGGTCTTGAGCGCCTCGTTGGCCAGGTCGATGAGGCGCTTGGTCTTTCCGCTGCCCTTCTTGCCCAGAACCACCTGTATCATGGCGATGAACCCCCCTTGTCATTGAGTCTGCCCTCATTATACATCATTTCGATGGGGTTGACAATTCAAAAAACATGCGCGCTATAGCAGGATTGCGGCGGCCGCGCGGCGAATTATATAGAGTTTAAACAGAATTGGCGGGGAAGGCGGCGCGAGGCATGGACGATCGGGCACTGACGGAGCAGATCATCTCAAAAGAAGTCCTCTTTGACGGCAAGGTGGTGCACCTCGAGCGGTGGCAGGTGCGCCTGCCCAACTTGAAGACGGCCACCCGCGAGGCCATCGCGCATGTGGGCGCGGCGGCGGTGGTGGCCGCGGACGACGCGGGCCGCATCGCGATGGTCCGGCAGCACCGGGTGGTCGTGGGCGAGGTGATGCTCGAGGTCCCGGCCGGCAAGCTGAACTTCAAGGGCGAGGACACGCTCGTGGCCGCGCAGCGCGAGCTGCGCGAGGAGACCGGCCTGACAGCCGAGCACTGGACGCGCCTGGCCCATGTCGTCACCACGCCCGGCTTCTGCGACGAGCGCATCGCGCTGTACCTGGCGACCACGCTCACGCAGGGCGAGCTGTGCCCCGACGAAGACGAGTTCCTGAACGTGCGGCTCTACCCGGCTGCGGAGCTCTACGGCATGGTCTATCGCGGCGAGATCGCCGACATGAAGAGCGTGGCCGCGCTGCTGCTCGCCAAACCCATACTTGAAGAGATGAAACTGATCTGAGCGGAGGGTACATCGTGGCATATCTGAAAACGCTATCGGAGAATTGGACGCTGAAGGGCGGCGTGTTCGACCCCTTTCCCATCGAGGGCGCGCTCGAGGTGCGCCGCGCATTGATCCGGCAGGGGCTGCTGCAGCCCCGCCCGGTCGGCCTGGACGCGCTGGCGGAGGCGTGGATCTACCGCTGCCGCTGGGTCTACGAGACGGCGTTCGACTGGTCGGACGAGGACGAGCGCTGCCAGCTCGAATGCGAATACATGGCGGGCGCGGGCAAGGCGGTCCTGAACGGGCGGGCATATCCGTTTGAGGCGGGGAAGCTGCTGATCGACTGCTCGGAGGCCGCGATCCCCGGCGAGAACCGGCTGTCGATCTCGTTCGAGCCGGCGTCTCCCGGTCAGCGTCGCATTGGCCCGCTGGGCGCGGTCAAGCTGCGCGCCGGCGTCGGCATGACGCTCGAGGGCTTCGAGCTGACCGCAAAGGACGAGGCGATTATCTCCGTCGTGCGGCTGCGCGCGCATGCCGCCGGACGCTACCAGTTCCGGTACGTGGTGGCGCTGGCCGACGAGGCCGTCGGCAACTTCGAGTTCGCGCAATCGCTCAGGCCGGGCGCGGCCGAGGTCAGCCATGCGCTGAGCGTCCCCGGCCCGACCGCCTACGACCCTCAAAAGGCGGACGACACGCTGTACACCGTGCGGCTGTCGATCGAGCGCATGGGCGTCGGCTGTCAGCTGGCGTTCGGGCAGGCGGCCTTTGACCCGCCGGGCCCGACGCGCATCGTGCGCGTACCTGCCGACATCACCCGCGAAGAGATCGAGGCGCGCCTGCCGCTGCTTCGGCAGTTGGGCGTGGACGGCCTGGCGGCGTCGGACGGCCGGGCGCTGCCCTACGCGCCGTCGCTCGGGTTCTGCGCCTATGCCGGGGACGGGGAGGCGCGCGAGGTGGACGCGTCCGCCCCGCTCGAGGGCGAGGACATGCACCTGCTCTCGGGCGGTGAAAAATACTGGCCGCCGGGTGGCCCGGTATGGCGGCTGACGGACAGCCGCTGGCCCGATGAATGGGACTTTGAGGCGCTGTTCGGTACGAACGCGCTGGGCGACATGGCGCGCGCGGCGCGCCTGGCCCGCTTTTTGCAGGCCGAGAAAGTGCGCCGCCAGGCGTATGCGGCGCGCATCGCGGACAAGCCCGCTTTGATCGACTGGCCGTTTGAAATGGAACCGAAATTTGCGGGCAACGCGCTCGTCGAGTTCAGCGGCGAGGCGCGTCCGGCCTACGACGCGCTGCAGGAGGCGTGGGCGCCGATCGCCGTGTGCATTGCGCTGCCCGACGACATGCAGTGTGTACGGCCGGGCGTACAGCTGAACATCGGCGCGATGCTGCTGGGCTCGCGCGGCCTGCGCAAGGAGACGCTGAAGGTCGAGATCGCCTGTCGCGACGGACGCGGCGCGCTTCTGGGCGCGATCACATTGCCCGCGATGCTGGGCGCTTCTCCGCGCGCGGGCTCGCTGGCGGTCACGATGCCCAAGGAGGAAGGCGTGGCCGTGGTGCGCGTCGTTGCGTCGCGCGAAGGCGAGGTCGTGGCACAGTCCGACTGGACGCTGTCGGTCTGCGCGGCGCTCGCTCCGCTCGCGCCGCTCATGACGCTCAAGGCCGCGCAGCTTACGCAGAAGCACGGACGGCTGGTCAACGAGGGCGACGAAGTGGCGCTGGGCGTATGTTCGCTCGGCTACCGGGCGCTGCTGCCGGGCGAGGAGATGCGCGCGGGCGACACCTACGAATGCTTAAACGGTCTACTGTAGGCGTGTGGGGGGTTTTTGCTTGAGGATCGGCGGCGACGAAATCTTTGACCGGCTGACCGCGATCGCGACCGAACGTGTGACCATCCGCCGGATGACCATGCGCGACGTAGGAGACATCTTTGAATACTCAAAGGACCCCGAGGTGGCGCGCCATGTGCTGTGGGACGCCCACCGCACGATCGGCGAGACGCGCTCCTACGTCCGCTACACGCTGCGCAAGTACCGGATGGGCGAGCCGGCGAGCCTCGCCATCTGTTTGAACGCAACCGGCAAGGTGATCGGCACGATCGGCTTCATGTGGTACCAGAGCGACCACGCCTCCGCCGAGGTGGGCTACTCGCTCTCGCGCGACTACTGGAACTGCGGACTGATGACCGAGGCGCTTGGCGCGCTCATCCAGTTTGCGTTCACCGAGCTCATGCTGCACCGCATCGAGGCGCAGCACGAACTGCAAAACCCGGCCTCGGGCGCGGTCATGCGCAAGGTGGGCATGCAGCGCGAGGGCACGCTCCGGGGAAGGCTGTTCAACAAGGGCAAATATGTGGACGTCGAGCTGTATGCCATACTTCGCGAGGATTTCTTTGCGAATTCTTCAAAAACAAAATAGCCATTGGCCGCGTCCAAGAAAAGGTAGGCTTTTTCGGGCGCGAATTAACACGCGCCCATCTGGAAAAAGCTAGCTCTTGCTATATAATGTTAATTGGGGCATCATGTCGGGAGGTGGTCGTTTGGCGGGACTTCGAAACGCGGGCGTTACGATCGCCTCGCTGTTCGCCAACCTGTTCGACCTGCCTGATTGGCGCAACGTGCTCGACATCCTGATCGTGGCCGTCGTGATCTACCAAGTGCTCAAGATGTTCAAGCACACGCGCGTAGGCTCGGTGGTCAAGGGTGTGGCGATCGTGCTGCTGTTCACCTGGCTCAGCGAGGTGCTGGCGCTGAACGCCATCAACTGGCTGCTCCAGCAGGTGCTGGGTACCGGGGCGGTGCTGCTGATCGTGCTGTTCCAGCCCGAGCTTAGGCGCACGCTTGAACAGATCGGCCGCCGGCGCGACTGGTCGCGGCTGGTGGGCTCGGGCAGTCGGGAGAACCGTCGCATTTCCGCGCTGGTCGAGGAGTTGGTGAACGCGCTGATGGAGCTGTCGCGCAAGCGCATCGGGGCGCTCGTGGTGGCGGAGCGGCGCACCGGCCTGTCCGACATCGTGGAGAGCGGCACGCGCCTGGACGCCGAGATCTCGGCGGCGCTGGTGGAAAACATCTTCGAGCCCAACACCCCGCTGCACGACGGCGCGGTGATCCTGCGCGACGACCGGATCGTGGCGGCGGGCTGCATCCTGCCGCTGACCGACAACAACGCGCTCAGCCGGGAGTTGGGCACGCGGCACCGGGCGGCGCTCGGCATATCGGAGATGACCGACGCCGTTTCGCTGATTGTGTCGGAGGAGACCGGCATCATCTCGACCGCCCGCGACGGGCGGCTGACGCGCCATCTCGACCGCAAAACGCTGACGGCTCTGCTGACCGAGCTGTTCCAGCCTACGGAACTGACCGTCCGCCAACTGCTGGCCCGGTGGAAGGAGGGACAGCGTGAGGAATAACCTTGAGCAGATCGTGCGCGCGACCCTTCACTTCCTCAAGGCGCTGTGGGGCCTGTTCTCCCAGAACCTGGGCATGAAGCTGCTCAGTTTGCTGTTCGCGCTGTTTCTGTGGAGCTATGTGATTACCTCAAACCCCTCGATCACGCGCGAGAAGGCCCTCTCCAACCTCGACGTGATCGTGACCGGCCAGGCGGTGCTGACCAGTCGGCGGCTGGCGGTGCTCAAGCTCGACGAGCTGCGCGAGGCGCAGTTGCGTGTGCGGGTGTCGCAGTCGCTGTTCCCGCAGGTGACAAACGACAGCGTGCGGGTGGAGCTCGACCTGTCCAGCATCCGCACCTCCGGCCGACAGCAGGTCAAACTGCGCGGCATCACCACCTACGGCTCGGTGGCGCAGGTGCTGCCCGAGTACGTCGAGGTGGAGGTCGACGCGCTCGACGAGCGCGTGGTGCCGGTCAACGTGGCGCTGCAAAACGCCGATCCGGCCCGCTGGTACGCCTACGCCCCCAACCCCTCTCAAATCACGGTATCCGGGCCCGCCTCGGTGGTCAAGCAGGTGTCGAAGGCGCTGGTCGCCCCCGACGTGACGGGACGGTTGGAGTCGTACAACAGCACCGCCGAGCCGTTCATTCTGGTGGACGCGCAGGACCAGGAGGTGGCGTCGTCGCTCTCGGCCTCGACCAGCTCGATCACGGTGGGGCTGTCGATTTACCCGACGCGGCTGGTGGACATCACCGACAATCCGGCCGAGCTGATCCGCGGCAATGTGGCGCGGGGTTATGAGGTGACCTCTGTCGAGGTGTCGCCCAAACAGATTCGGGTGGCGGGCGAGCAGTCGCTGCTCGACGGGCTGACGGAGCTCGCGATCGAGCCGGTGGACGTCACGGGCCGCAACCACACCTTCCCGGCGGTGGCGCGGGTGACCGCGCTCAAGGGCGTGCAGAACCTGTCGAGCGTGGAGGTATCGGTGACGGTCGCCATCGACGAGATGAAGGAGACCCAGCGGTTCAAGAACATCCCGATCGACTTCATCAACGAACCCGGCGGCAAGCGCGTCAGCTACTCTGCGCAGGCGGTGGACGCGCTGCGGGTAACCGGCCCGGCTTCGGTGGTGCAAAAGCTGCGGCGCGAGCATGTGCAGGCCACGGTCGATTTGAGCGGGCTGCTCTCGGGCCAGTACGAATTGCCGATCGTGTTCCAGGTGGCCAGCCATCCGGAGCTGACCTTCGAGACCAAGGCCGCCACGGTGTCGGTGACGGTAGAGGATATTACCGGCTAACATATGTAAGGTGAGGATCATCCATGGGACAATCTGGCTACGCCGAGGGGTTTATCAACGCCATGCTGGGCTGGATTCGCGGCCTGGCCGCTTCCGTCGCGGCGGGATTTCAATCGACGGGCAGCGGCGCGTCCGGCGGCGCGGCCTTCTTGAGTTGGCTCGGCGCGCATTGGCTGAGCCTGCTCGTGGTGCTGATCGCGATCGGCATCGCGATCGACTGGCTGGTGTGGATGCTGCGCTGGCGGCCGTATTGGCTGTGGGTGGGCAAGCGCCGCATCGTGCTCGACGACGAGCTTGAGGATGACCGCGAACCCCCGCGCCGCTTCCGCAGCGCCGTGCTGCACCGAGACGAGGAATACGCCCGCGAATACGACCGGTACGACGCGGAAGACCGCGACTACGCGGACGATTATTACGATGGCCTTGACGGCGACGCGTTCAACAACGCCTTCGACTTGGCCTTTGACGAGGCGGCGGGCGACGATGCGGACGACTGGGCCGAGCTTGAGGGCGACGCCGTGGAAGACGGGCGCGAAGACCTCTTCCCGGACTACGACGCGGGCGAACCGGACGCGGCCTTTGAGGAAACGCCTGCCTTCGCCGATTTTGCCGATTTCGACGAGGAATGGGACGACGCGCCGCGCAAGCCGCGCGAGCGCAAGTCGCGCCTCCTGTCGCTCAGCCGGCGCAAACGCGCCGAGGACGAGGACCCGTTTGCCATGAACGACGCCGACCTCGGCGACCTCGACGACGACTTTTATTCGGTGCTGTCGGGCGCGCCCGGCGACGATCCCCTCATCCCGACGGACAAGGACGACGCGCCGGCGGCGACGCTGCTGCCGCTTGACGACGACATGGACGGGGGCGATTACGACGAGCGAATCGGCTACCGCTCGAGCTACGCGCCCAAGACCGGTACGCCGCTCAGCCGGAAAGCGCGCAGAAAAAGTCATTCGTGAGGTGCACAATGACAAATCGGTTTGAACCCTGGCGCGCGGGGCCGCGCATCCAGGTCATGGTGGGCCACTACGGCAGCGGCAAGAGCGAGATCGCGCTCTCGCTCGCGATCGGCGCGCGCGCGGACGGGCGCGCGGCGGCGGTGGTAGACCTTGACATCGTGAATCCGTTCTTCCGCAGCGCCGAGCAGGGCGCGCTGCTGAACGAACGCGGCGTGGAACTGATCGCGCCGCCCTACGCGCTGACCGGCGTCGACCTGCCGGTGCTCGCGCCCGATGTGATGGGCGTGTTCGCGCGGCCCGAGCTGTTTGCCGTGCTCGACGTGGGCGGCGACGACGCGGGCGCGGCGGCGCTCGGCGGCTACAAGCCCTACTTCGACGCACAGAGCGCCGCGCTGAACTACGTCGTCAACCCGTTTCGACCCTATTCCGCCACGCTTGACCAGATCATCCGCCTGATGGGCCGCGTCGCGGGCCGGGCGCGCATGAAGGTCACCGGCCTGATCAACAACGCCAACCTCGGCCGGGAGACCGAACCCGCTCACCTGATCGAGGGGCAAAAGCTGCTCGAACAGGTGTCGGCCGCGGCCGGGGTGCCGGTGGTGTGCGCGTGCGCCTTGCCCGCCGTGCTGGCCGAAACGCCCGACCTCGGCGTGCCGGTGCTCGCCATCGAGCGGCGGCTGATGCCCGAATGGCTGGAGGACGCGGCGTGGCCAAGCTGATCGCGCTGTGGGCCGTGCCCGCACTGGCCAGCGTGCTGATGGGCCTTCTCACGGTCGTGCTGCTGGCGCGCTACTTCGTATTGCCGTTTCGCGCCGACGTGCTGCCCCGCCTGGCCGGCCCGCCGCCCGCCAAGCGCCGCGCGCGCAAGCGCGCCCCCGTCCGCGACGTTCTGATCTCGGTGGGCGCGGCTTTTTTGCTGTCGCGCTCGCTGATCCTGCTGGTCGCGGCCATCGCCACGCGCGGCGAGGCGCTGAGAAGCGCCGAGCTATGGTCGCGCTGGGACGCCAACCACTACCTGGGCCTGGCGCGCTCGTGGTACGTCAATGAGGGCGACGCGCGGCTGCACCTGGTGTTCTTCCCGCTGTACCCGCTGATCCTGCGCGGCTTCGTCGCGCTGGGCATCGACGCGTTCGCCGCGGGTGTGCTGGTGTCGAACGCCTGCCTGTTCGGCGCGGGCTGGGCGTTGTACCGCCTGGTCGAGCTGGACGGCGGCGCGCAGAGCGCCGCGCGCGCCGTGCTGCTGATGATGCTCACGCCGCTGTCGTTCTTCTTCTCGATCCCTTACAGCGAATCGCTGTTTTTGCTGCTGACGCTCGTCAGCGTGTTGATGGCGCGCCGCCGCCGCTTCGCGCCGGCGATCGCGCTGGCCGCGCTGGCGTCGAGCGCGCGGCTGCTCGGCCTGCTCGCCGCGGTGCCCATCTTCTACGAGATGCTGCTCGTCGTACGCGAAAAAAAGGGCGGCGAGCTAAAGCGCGCGCTGATCTGCGCGCTGCGCTGCCTGCCGGTGGCGCTGGGTTTTCTCGCGTACCTGTACCTAAACTTCAGCGTGTCGGGCGACCCGCTCCGGTTTTTGACCTACCAGCGCGAGCATTGGTCGCAGCAGATGGGCAGCCTGTCGGGTACGCTGCGCTACACGCTGAGCAACGCGATCCACTACCGCGACGCCACCCTGCAATGGGGCACCTGGATCCCGCAGCTGCTCTCGATCCTCGCCTCGATCGGCATGCTGACGGCGACCTACCGCAAGCTAAACGCCGGCGACGCCGCCTATGCGCTGCTGTACATCTACCTCGCCATCTCCCCCACCTGGCTGCTCTCCGGCCCCCGCTACCTGACCGCGATGTACCCCCTCTACCCGATGCTGACCGCGCTGACCGAGGACAAGCGCGCGGAGGCGTCGGTCATGGCGCTGAGCGTTGTCGCGACTTGCGGGATGGTCTATCAGTATTTGGTTTGGGGGGGAGTGATGTAGGGGACTATTGAGACAGTTGTGCCCGAAAAGCCGCCAGATCGACATCTCCGGGCAAGACTTCCTCAAGCTCGCCGAGCTTCGCGCGCCCTTCCTCGGCGCGCCCCTGGTCGATCAACAGCCGTATCCGCAGCTTATTGAAGAACACCCATCCATCGGCATGCTCGGCAGCGGCACAAGCGAATTCGCCCATATCGCAAAAGCTTTCTACCTGCTCGTCCGGGACTTCTTGTAGGGAAAGCAGCCAATCTGCCACGTTTGCGAACAAATCCTTTCGCCCTTTTGTCGACGACATAGCATCGCCGAACGAGGCACCAAAGTTCTCCTTTGCCGCGAGCTGCTTTGTGTACTCATGCGAAAGAATGCCGAGTACCCCACTAAGTTTCTCGTCCACCGGCACCCTTGCATTCAGCACCACATTTAGCGTGTCTTTAATGGCGTTCATGTAGACCAGCAGCAAAAATTCTTCGTTATGCGCGGTGACATACCCGCACTTCTCAAGCAAAAAACCCCTTGCAATTTTATAAAGGCATCGATCTGCTTCAAAGCGGGCAGGGTCATACGTGTAGGAATCGGATTTCGGGTTTACATAGTATTTGTAGTACGAACCCGCCAATATGCCGAATCTATCGCAACGCTTCGCCACATCAAGGCAGAATGCCGTATCCGCGCCATATCTGATATCGTACAAATAGCCATAATCTATCTGCCTCAAGATATCCAGCGAAAAGAACTTTGCCCATACCGGTCGAAGCAAGCCATAATAGGCTTCGAGATACGAAAATCCCGTCTCGACGCATATCACATGCTCAGAGAATGCCCTGTTCCCCAAATGGCTTCCGTCTGTGGCACTGATGAACTCATTGCCAGTAGTCGCAAAATCCAAATTATGTTCCTGCACAAAGCAAAGCATATCTTTGAGGAAACTCGGTTTGTATTCGTCATCGCTGTCAAGAATGGCCAAATAGTCACCCGCATCGGCCCTCGCAATATCTTGAATTATATCATAACTTCTATAAACATAATTTTTATCGTAGTTCCACTGGACAATTCGTGCATCTTCTTGCGCATACTCCGCGATAATCTCTCTGGTATCATCAATCGATCCATTGTCAATGATATAATATGTCCAATTGTGGTAGGTTTGCTTTAGTATGCTGTCCACTGCGCGACGCAGCGTTTTTGCAGCATTGTAGGCTACGGTCAACACAATCAACTTGCTCATGTTACGATCTCCCTTTCCTAAAACACCCATGGCACATCGTCCGGGCAATGCAACTTCTCAATGTGGATACCATCCCGCTCATAGCACTTTATCGTGGCATATATTTCATCCTGATAGATGTAATTGCTGACAACAATGATCTCAGGCTGCAATGCCGCGATCTGGTCCGGCGGGTAGACTGGAATGCCCTCATTTGAGGAGTGCCACAGTTTGGGGTTGCTGTCAAAGAAGATGATCTTGAAATCCGGCTGCCCGAAGAAGCTTTTATATAAGCGGACGACCTCGTTAGAGTATCCCGCTCCGGGATAGAAGCCCACCAGTTTGTACCCTTTGTTATGCAGCAAAGCCCCTAGCCGTTCTTTGCGCGCGTCTTGGCAGAAGGCCCTTCTTTGCATATTGGCATGTATTTCTTCCAATGCCTTCATGATCTTTAACCCCTGCGTACAGCGCTTTTCGCATCTCCCGCATTGGATGCAAGGATTGTCGCTGCACTCAGGCAAAATGTGAAAGTCCAGGTACAGCTTGCGGAACAACTGGATACTCTTCAGGAGTTCTGGCTCCGATCGGTTGTATGCCGGAGTTGGCTGAAACAGTCTGGCATTGTTGCTCTGCATATAGGACGAAATCGGAATCCCAACCGGGCACCCATCGCAATATCCGCATCCGGTGCAAAAGCCATCCAACCCGCGCAAACCCGCGTACACGCGCTTAATCCTGTCGCAATCACTCTCTGCGTTGTCCGCCTGAAACGCGCGTAAATTGTGCCGAAGCTCTTCCATGGTGCTCATGCCAGACAATACGACCTTTACCGCCGGATGCGCCGCTACAAATCGGAGCGCAGCGGTGGCCACATGATCTTCATCGGCGTTCTTCAAGAAGGAATAGTACTCACTGTTTTGCGGCACGATACCCCCGCCCAGCGGATTCATGACCACAATGCCGACATCGTTTCGGGTGGCACATTCCAGAACGGGTTGCATCACACTGCTGTTCAGTACGGAAAGCGATATGGTCGCGCCCTCAAAAGCGCCACTCTCGATGATTTTAACAATCTCCGCTGCGGGAGCATGGGTAGAAAAGCAGATATGGTCGACCAAGCCACGCTCCTTGGCCTTCAATGCGCCTTCATACAAAGCACCTTTACGCATGATTGCCCCAAACTGCGCATAGCTTTCGATGTTCCAAACGACAAAATATGCGGCATGGTCGATCTCCATATGGGAAAAGGAGGTCTCCACCCTTCTCAGAGCGTCATCCGCCCTCATATCCGCGATAAAGGAAGACTTGATGGTTACATTCCGCTTCGCTTTTGTGCGCTTGAAAGCAAGCTTACAAACTGTTTCGGCCATTCCCCTAGAATAACTATACCCTACGTCAACATAGGATACACCGGCATCCAGTGCCGCCGCCACGATGGCCGCAGCGGACTCAACACCTCGCTCGTCATCGGGGCCATCAATCTTAAATCGATTGGTGCCCATGCCAAGCGGAAAAATACCATCAAATATCGTCATAGTTGTTCCGCTGCTGGGAAGCGAGGTGCGTTTTTGTTTCAAAACCCATAAGTCCCTCCAAATATTTTTCAGCTCATTTCACCCACGCAAACAGCTTTTCCCACTTATGTACAACATGATATTTCGGATTTGCTTCCCTGATGATCTCCTCCAATACCTGTAGATCATCCGGTAAATGATAGGTGCATATGGCAAGCTTTGGCGAAAATCTCTTAAGCGTCTCCTTTGCCCCGGCAAGCATTAGGCGCTCAGCGCCTTCTATGTCCGCCTTAATAAAGTCAACCCTGTTCAGCCCTGATTCCTCAACAAAGCGATCGATTGTCGTAACCTTCACCATTTCGGTAGATTCAGCATGATCAGCACTGACTAAGGATGCACTAACATCGGGAGAGGGGGCCACGTTGATTTCCATTTGACCTATACGATCAGCGAGCGCATATGGAACCGGTTTGATTAGTGGGTCATAAAGACGAGCGTGCTGTTTGAGTATCGTTGTCAAATTTCCTACCATAGGTTCAAACGCATAAGCAGTACACCCCCTGGAAGCGGCGCAGCAACTAAACAAACCGATATTTGCGCCGCAATCCAGCACAATATCTCCTTCTGTCAGCACGACATTGTCATACTCGTAAGTTCCCTCAGTCAAGAAATCATAATTGTTGAAGATTGCAGGCAACATCAAATCTCCAGCTTCCAGAAAAAAGCTGGTCATATTGGAATGTATATACGGGTTCAATTGGCGATAGTTTCCTATTTCTAGCAATTCTCCAGACAAGTCAATCCCATTTTGCTCAAATAGACGAGCAAATACATCGGCAAAAAAGTAATACTGAAACTCGACAAAGCTATCGTCGATGCATGTGATGCCCCTGCTGCGCAGTGACGATATCACTTGCTCATGATACATCTGGTTCAGCGTAAGAACAACAACGGTATTTTTAGCCGGTACTTCCGGAAGATCGTCAAGACCATATATCGGTATACCGTTCATATACCCTTCTTTAGGCGTCTTCCCAGATACGATATACCCCATCACCCCGACATGGTAATGCTGCAGAAGCTTATGGGCAATTCTCCCCATATTCTTTGCGCCATATAAGAATATACATTTCCCTTCAAACTCTTTGAGCTTTGCTTTTAACAGTGCCTTATAGTCATTTATGTGCATAAATACTTGCCCCTCGTTTTTGCTTTTGTCTTGCCGCTGGATAGCGTTGTGCATTCTCGCTGTCAAATCCTTTACAGTAATGGCAGGCTTGAATTGGTTTATCACAAAAGCTCGTCGCAATTCCCTTCTTTCGTGTAAGCGCTATTGCATCGTCCATCAAATCGATATACTCGTCTTCTTTGGGCAAAATTCCTTTCACCAAATATAAAGACATAGCATAGCAACACGAAAATGCTTTCCCATCATTTACGCAAGTAAACGCATTCTTCGGCGCGATACACCGCTGGAATACACCGTCTACCTCTTCTGCAGAATAGCCGTACTCCTCGTAATCACCAAAGTGTATCCATCCATTGTAGCGCTGATCTTCACCATGGTATACATCCACACGATAGGGTATAGCATATCGCTCCAGCTTCTCTATGAGTGGCCTCAGATTTTTTGAATGCTCACCATAATCGTCCACAATAAAGTCAAAATACTTCCCGCAGCTGCGCGCCAGTTCTAACAAATCATCCTTTGGTACAATGGTGGCATTGGTCGTGATTCTTAGACGATCAAACTGATCGCGGTATTTTAGGGTCTCTTCGACGATCTCGAGTATTTGAGGATGCATCAAAGGCTCCCCTCCGATAAACTCAACCCGCTCGGCAAAGTCCCAAATTTGAAAAAACTCTTTGATTTCCCGAAAAGCACGCTCCTTTGGGGTATGGCAAGGATTGGGGTTGTACGGGACAGCCGCCGCGCAGAGTTCGCAGTTCATTGTGCATTTCGTGGTGATAAAGAAATCAAATATCTTCGCCGTCAGTTTTTCTGCCATTGCTGCACCCTCCGCTCAAAGCTGTTCCGCCGCCGGGTAACGCTTTTCGTGATCCGACGTGCCCGCATCGCCGCTGCAGCAATCGCAGGCAGAAATGTACTTGGCATTCTCGATCTTTGCAAATTTTGTACGCTTGACCTCACGGCTTTCGGATCGATCCAGCAAATCCACATAGTCGTCGGGGTTGTCGGGGAGCAAGCCCAATTCCATGCCGCGCTGGGAACGCGTGCACCAATGCACCTTGCCGTCCCGGGTGCGCCAATTCCCTTGAAGCACTTGCGTCACCGAACAGGTGTGAAATACTCTTTCTAGTTCTTCCGGCGTTCTATGGCGCGGCTCCCATCCGCCAAAATCCACCCAGCCCCCGAAAGACTGGTCGTCGCCATAATACTTTTCTACCTTGCAGGCTACGCCGTTTTCGGTCAACAGCTTCAACGTCGCTTCTTCCCGATCGGGTTTGACGTGGTACAAGGACGTTTGCACGAGGATCTTCTCTCTATAACGCTTCATCACGCCCAGCAACTCATCGGGAATCGGGATAGTGCTGTTGGTGAACAGCATCAATCGATCAAATCGATCCTGATATTCCATCGACGTTTCGATCAATTGAGCCAGTTTCGGATGCAAGAAGGGCTCGCCGCCACCCGTGAGATGCAGCGTTCCAATTCGATCGATCACGGCAAAAGCGGATGACAATATCTCCTTTGCTTCTTCGACCGTCATATCGGGGAAAGGCTTGTTTTGCGGCACATACTCGCAGCACAGCCTGCACCGCAAATTGCAGCGGGTTACGATGACCAGAGAGAACTTAGCCAACTTTAGCATACATTTCCATCCATTCGCTTTCAAAGGTTTGAATCCATTCGCCGGAACAGAATTCATCTCTGTTTTGGGTAAGCGTCCGCAACATCTCACTCAGTTGTCCATTACAACCCTTGATCCCCAACCGGCTGATTTTCTCCACCATCGAAATCATAAACGACCACTCAAAATAGCGCCAAGCTGCTGCGCTTTCTGGAAAGCGCTCCGATAACCACTCCGTCCGCGACCGGTAGGCGCGCAGATATTCATCGAGCGTCGCGCTGTCCAGCAATTCGTGCGCAGTCGTCCATGCAGAATTGTTGCCCTCGTGCCGATGTGCGGTGTACTTTGGCAGTCCATGGTAGGCGATGCGATTCGCAAGAGCCAGCAGCCAGTGCATTTGCGAGATATCATCGTATTTATCGCCTTCGGGAAATCGAATCTGTGTCGCAAGTTTGCGCGCGAGCATCTTCGTCGGAAACCCCATGTTGTACCGCTTGCGCCACATGAGCTCAATCAGTGCTTCTTCGGCGGTCATGATCTTCTTCTCGTCAAACGCCTTGTCGGCCGCGCCGCAGATGGCCACGTCGGCGTCGTTCCCAAGCGCAAGGTTGTAAAGGAATTCCAGGAAATCCGGCGTGCAGGTATCGTCGTCATCCACAAAGGCGATATAGTCTCCCCGCGCTACATCAAGCCCCGCGTTGCGCCCGCTGCCGATATTCCCACGCTCACGGTGAATGACGCGAATACGGCTGTCTTTCGCAGCGTATTCATCGGCGATCGCGCCGCTACGGTCGGTTGAGCCGTTGTCCACGATGATAAACTCAAAATCGCGGTGCGTCTGGGCGAGGACGCATTCGATCATGCGTCCCACCATATGTTCCCGGTTATAGGTCAGCATGATGACGGAGATCATGCGTCCGCCCACAATTTCCACGGCGCATGGCCGCTGTTCCAGTGGTGTTCCAGCGCGGCTTTGTCGCGCTGGGTATCCATGCACTGCCAGTAGCCGTAGTGGAGGTATACGCCCAACCGACCGGCGGCGCTCAGGTCCATCATGGGTTCCCGCTCGAAGGGGGTGGCGTCCCCTTCTATGTAGTCGAAGACGGTCGGTTCCAGCACCATGAAGCCGGCGTTGATCCAGTTGGAATCCTCTTTGGCCTTCTCCCGGAAGCCGACGACGCAGTTCTTGTCCTCGTCCAAATCCAACACCCCGTAGCGACCGCTGGGCTGAACGGCGGTGAGCGTGGCCGTCATGCCGGAGGCCTTGTGCTGATCGAGCAGGGCGTGAATGTCGATATCGCCCACGCCGTCGCCGTAGGTCATCATGAAGGTCTCATTGCCGATATAGGACCGGATCCGCTTGATGCGACCGCCGGTTTGGGTTTCGAGCCCCGTGTCCACCACGGTCACCTTCCACGGCTCGGCGACGTTGCTGTGCACGGTCATGCCGTTGCCGTTGGCGAAATCGAAGGTGACGTCGCAGCGGTGCAGATAATAATTCGCGAAGTATTCCTTGATGATATGACCCTTGTAGCCGCAGCAGATGACGAACTCGCTGAGGCCGAAATGGGCGTAATATTTCATGATATGCCACAGGATCGGCGCACCGCCGATCTCGATCATGGGCTTGGGCCGCAGGTGGGATTCCTCGGAGATGCGCGTGCCCAGCCCGCCAGCCAAGATGACCACCTTCACCGGGCATTCACCCCATCCATTGTTTCATTTACCTTTATATCGGCTCAAATTACAAAAACTTAAGCTCCGGCGCAGCCGATTTGGGGCCGGCAGTTCTTCATCCGGGGCGAGCGATTACAGAATCCCGGGAAGCTTGGATGGCCGCGGGGCCAGGTTGGGATAACCTTCGAAGACGAATTCTGAGCGGAAGCCGGGGCTACGGTGCTGCATCCCTTGTGTCATGCGACGGGAACGGGCCCGTCCTGAAACATAGAAGCGCCGCCTGTCGGCAACGCGCAGAGCGCTGACAGCTTTGTCAGCGCTCTGGCGTCGCGCCGCTAAGCCTGCGCTTTCGGGCTTGGCCAGTACGAAGAACCCATCCGTCCGATGAACGTGGTGGTGATTTCGATGGAAAGCTACCCAATCCGCGCAAAGATGGGGAACGCGTCGTTTGCGGACCAGGCCATCATGTTTTGCGGATCGGCACCTTCCTCTCGGGTCCAGTTCAAGATGCGGGGAGCGGCGTAGTCGTAGGTCTCCCTGAGCGACAGGCGGCCGTCGCGGTCGCTGTCGCCCGGCATGTAGCCCATGTCTTTGAGCGACCGTTCGCCCGTGATGCCCGCCGCCTCGCACAGGAAATAGGTGAACACGCCGTATCCGGCGCCGGACGACCAACTCGACTGGCGCGGTCGGGACGCGGCCAGCACCATGTACTTGCCGGGTTGGTTTTCGAACAGCGGCTGGTCGGCCTTGGACCGCGCGCCCGAGGCCGTACTGCCCGGCCGAAACGCGTCGATCACGGCTTGGCTGTAGGCAATCCAGTCCCGCTCCCCGGCGTTCTTGGGCTCAATCGACTGACCGGACAGGCAGCTGTCCAGCATCACCACCACCGTGCCCGGTACCTTGTCCAGGTGGCCGCGCAGCTCATCGAGCGAAACCACAGCATCGTCGATGCCGACCAACGCGCCGCGGTAACGCCGGGATTCGCTGTCCGCGCCGTGCCCGGAGTAATAGAAGAAGGTGATGTCGTCATCGGTCATGCCCATCGCCGACAGACTTTGAAGCGCCGCGCGCAGGCGGCTGCCCGTCAAATCTTGCAGCACCCGGCCGGATGCGAAGGTCGGAGGCCGGCCCGGCGAGGCGGTATCGATCGTCTTCTTGAACCGTTTCACATCCTCCCGGGCATCGGGCAGCGCCTTGTCTGCGCGGTAGCCGGCTTGCCCGATTGCCAGATAGTACACATCGGGCGTATCGCGCCCGGCAGGGCGCACGGTTACATTGCAGTACGCCGTGAGCTTGCCCGCGAGCGTCCAGGCGGCGATCGTGGCGCTGCCCGCCTTGACGCCCGAGACCACGCCGTCCGCCGACACGCGGGCCACGGCGGGCTGCGAGCTCAGGAACATCACGCGCTGGTCGTAGGCGTTGTCGGGCGACAGGGTCCAGCCGAGCGGTTTCTGCTCGCCGGGGGCCAGGGTCATCGAGGGTTCGGACAGCGTAAGGGCGGTGGGCACGAGCGGCTTGACCGTCACCTTCACGGTGCGCTTCAAACGGCTGCCGTCGAGGGTCCTGCAGGTAATCACGGCCTTGCCCAATTTGAGCGCCGTTACCATGCCCTGACCGTCCACGCCGACCACGTCAGGCTTGTTGCTGCTCCACCGAAGCGCGCCGTCCGCCCCGCTCGGCGCAACCGATGCCTGCAGTTGCGCGCCCTGCCCGGTGCCGACCGCGCCGAGGTACAGCGTCAGCGCCTTGTGCGACAGCGTGAGCTTGCGCGCGCGCGGCGACGCTTTCGCCCAAGCGGGTGCGCAAAGCAACGTCAGCGCCATCAGCAGCGCGCCCATCCGGTGCATCAGGCGAATGCTCATGTCGATGCATCCCCTTCCATAATTAAAGTAACGACAGCAGACAGTATCCGTTTTGGAAGGTTTCGGTGTAAGGTACGCCACGGCGTCGCCAGCGCCAAAGGCCAGGCGGCAAATCAGGCTTGGCAAAGGGAAGCTTTCGGGGTTCTATGATTATATCACCAAAGGCGTGTATGTACAATATGGAAATAGAGCGCGCTGTTGCTGTCGGCGCTACTTGTCGGCGCGCGCTCCGGGCGGTCGTCCGGGCGCGGCCGGATAAGCGCTGGGCGGGGGCGCGGTCACGGTCGGTTTGGCGGAGATGAGCTATGCGTGATGGGTTATGGCGGGTCGGTGGCCTTCTGTTTATACCGCCTCGCGCTTGCGCTTTCTGCCGAAGCAGTCCGACCAGATGATGGCGATGATGATTGCGCCCTTGCAGACCTGCTGCACATAGGCGCTGATGCCGAGCATGTTCATGCAATTCTCCAGCAACTGGATCGCCAAGAGACCGACAAAGGTCTGCGGTACGCCGCCGACGCCGCCCGCGAACGAGGTGCCGCCCACGACGCAGCCGCAATTGACCGTCAGCGCGGTGGCGTCGCCGTAGAGCGAGGAGCCGGTGTTGAGCTTCGAGGACAGCAGCACGCCGCCGACCGCCGCGATCATGCCGCACAGCACATAGGTGACCCACTTGATGCGCACGGCGTTTATGCCGGAGTTTTGCGCGACGGCATAGTCGCCGCCGATCGCGTAGCAATTGCGCCCGAAGGCGGTGTAGCGCAAGAGGCCGTGCACCGCGATGAAGCACAGCGCCATAATCACGACCAGGTTCGGGACCGAGCCGATGAGCTTGCCGTTGGCGAGCTTCATAAACGCAAGATTCGGCGCGGAGATCGGATGGGCGTCGGTCAGCTGCTGGCCGATGCCCTTGAGCAGCATGCCCATGCCCAGCGTGATGATGAACGGCTCCGTCCGATGCCGCGCGACAAAGAAACCGTTGACGAACCCGATCAGCGCGCCCGCGAGCACCGCGGCCGCGATTGCCGCCCACAGCGGCAGCGCGCCCATCATGAGGATCGTCAGGATGCCCGCGAGGCTCATCGTGCCGCCGATTGAAAAATCACAGCCGCCGCAGAGGACGGGCATCGTCACGCCAAACGCCAGGATCTCCACGATGGCCGCCGATTTCAGCATGTCCATCAGGTTGTAGGGCGTGTAAAACTTCGTGTCGAAGAACAGCATGCCCACGAGCATCGCGCCGATCGCGACGACGGCCTTCTGCCGGGTGAGATGGCGCCAAGCGCGCGCCGCGAGGTGGGCTTGTTCCCTCAAGCGGATATCCATACGCACGAGCCTACCTTTCTCTGCGGTTGTCCAGCCAGATCGCGACGATCAGCACCGCGCCCCGCAGCACCGACTGCATATAGGTTGACACGCTCAGCAGGTTCATGCAGTTGGACAGCAGCGTGACCAGCATGACGCCGAGCATCGTGCGCACGACGCTGCCCTTGCCGCCCGCCATCGGCGTGCCGCCGACGACCACCGCGAGGATGGCGTTGGTCTCGTACCCCTGCCCGAGCAGCGGGGAGGCGGTCGTGATCCGCGAAAACAGCACGATCGAGCCGATGGCGCTCATCGCGCCGGAAATGGCGAAGACCGTCGCGATCGCCCGCTTGACCGGGACGCCGGCCAACGCCGCCGCGACCTTGTTCCCGCCCGTCAGGCAGATTTCCCGACCCCGGCGCGTGCGCGTCTGGAAGAAAAAGAGCGCCGCCATCATCGCGAGGAACAGGAGAGACGATACCGACAGGATGCCCACGCCGCCGGAGCCGATCGCCTCGAAGACCGTCAGCTTCGAACTGAGCCATGACATGTGCCGCGTCGCGCCGTCGGTGTAAAGCAGCGCGGCCGCGCTGTAGACCGAGCTCATGCCGAAGGTGATGAACAGCGCCTCCGCGCTCGTGAGCGCCCCGCAGCTCAGGATCAGCAGGCTGTTGAGCAGGCCCATGCCCGTCCCCGCCGCGACGCCCACCGCGAGCGCGCCGACCTGCCCGATGGGGTCGATCAGCGAAATTGTCACTACCGCGACCAGCGATATGATGCCCGCGACCGAGAGGTCGATGAACCCGCCGATGATGACCATCGTCATGCCCAGCGCGACGAAGCTCAAGGGGCCGAACTGCCGAAGGATGTTGACGAGGTTCGCGGACGACAAGAAGCCCGGCTCGACGATGGCCGTGACGGCGGCCAGCAGCACGATCGTGAGCAGGACCAGGTTGTCCTGAAGCAGTCTTTTGATGCGCATGCGTCCGCCTCCCTCCTAGCCGATGGCCCGGCTCATGATCTCCTGCGCGGTGGCCCGTTCGGGGTCGAACTCGCCCGTAATGCGCCCGCCCGTGACGGTCAGCACGCGGTTGCTCATGCCCAGCACCTCCGGCAGCTCCGACGAGATCAGGAGGATCGCCCCTCCGCCCTCGGCGATGCGCTTCATCAGCAGGTAGATTTCGTACTTCGCGCCGACGTCGATGCCGCGCGTCGGCTCGTCCAGGATCAATATGTTCGGCTCAGTCTCCAGCCACCGGCCGAGCACGCACTTTTGCTGATTGCCGCCGGACAGACTCTCCACGCGCGTCAGCTGCGAGGGCGTCTTGATCGCGAGGCTCGCGATGTGGCGGTCGGCGATCGTCCGCTCCCGCGCCATGCGCAGCACGCCCCGCGGGCCGATCTTGCCAAGGCTTGCCATCGAGATGTTGCTCCGGACCGAAAACGGCAGCACCAGCCCCTGGAGCTTGCGATCCTCCGGCACGAAGCCGATGCCCAGCCGCTTTGCGTCGACGGGCCCCCGGATGCGCACGCTCCTGCCGTTCAGCGTGACCTCGTGCCCCCGCACTTTGTCCGCGCCGAACAGCGCGCGTACGATCTCGGTGCGCCCCGCGCCGACGAGCCCCACGAGGCCCAGGATCTCGCCGCGCCTCAGCGTGAAGGATATGTCGTGGAGCTTGCGCGTGTTGAGGTTGCGAACCGTGAGGATCGCATCGCCGACGCAGCGCGGCCGCTCCGGGTATTCGCTTTCAATGGGACGGCCGACCATCATGGCGATCAGCTCGGCGCGGCCCAGGTCGCGGGTGTCCCGCGTGTCGATGACGCGCCCGTCGCGCATGACCGTCACCCGGTCGCAGTATTCAAAGATTTCGTCCAGCTTGTGGCTGATGTAGATGATTGAGATGCCCTGATCGCGCAGCGTGCGGATGATCGCGCCCAGGCGGCTCAGTTCCTCCTCGGTGAGGCTGCTGCTCGGCTCGTCCATGATGATGAGCTTTGAATTGTACGAAAGCGCCTTGGTGATCTCGACCATCTGTTTTTCCGAGCAGCTCAACTCCGAGACCAGCCGGCGCGTGTCGATGGTGCTGCCGATGCTGTCGAGCAACGCCCGGGCGCGGCGGTGGGTGCCCTTCATGCCGCCCACCTCATGGAAGCGCCCGAGGAAGATGTTCTCCCCGACGCTCATCGAGTTTACGAGGTTGAACTCCTGGTAGATGATGCTGAGCCCGCGCCGAATCGACTGGATGGGCGTCGTAAAATCGACGCTCTCGCCTTCGAAGACCACGGTGCCGGCGTCCTTCTCATAGACGCCGGACAGGATCTTCATCAGCGTCGATTTGCCCGCGCCGTTCTCCCCGACGATGCCGTGCACGTCGCCCCGGCGCACGCAAATGGAGACGTCGCTCAGCGCCTTGACGCCCGGAAAGGCCTTGGAGACGTTCTCAACGGACAGGATGATTTCGGACGGGTCGTGCTTCATCGTCTCGCTCCTTCTCCCGTAGGGGCCGATTTAAGCATCGGCCCCTACGAAATGTTGCGTCGTCTCACCTTGGCGCGGCGGGGTCTGCTACCACTCCGGATAATCGAAGGTATCGATGTTCTCCGCGGTCACGACGTCGAGCGGGATGAAGTTGACGGCCTCGAAACTCTGTCCGTCGGCGGCCGAGCGGATGCACTCCAGCGTGCGGATGGACATGTTCTTAAAGCTCTGGCTGATGCAGACGCTCTGTGTGCCGGCCTTGACTTGGTCGAAGCCCGCGCGGCAGCCGTCAACCGCCACGACGTACACGCCTTCCATCTTGGCGTTCTTGAGCGCCTCGATGACGCCGGTCGCGCCGTTGTCCCAGTGGCAGAACACGCCCTGGATCTGATCGCCAAACTTGACGATCATGTCCTCCATGATGGCCATGGCGCTCGCGGTCGCCCAGGCGTCGCACGCCTGATACGACAGCACGTTGATCTTCGAGCCGGCGGTTGCGGCGCCAAAGCCGTCGTGCCGGCGGTTCTGGGCGTCGGTTCCGGCCTGGCCGCCGATCTCCACGACGTTCGCCCCATCCGGGAAGCGCGCGACGAACGCCTTGCCGGCCTCCTCGCCGGCGCTGTTGTCGTTGACGCCGCAGAAGATGTCGCGCAGCGACTGGTACTCCTCGGCGAGATCCGCCGCGTACAGCGCGACGATCAGGCCCGCTTCCTTCGCTTCCATGACCGCGGGGATCACGGCGTTGATGTCGCTCGGGCACAGGATCAGCGCGTCGTAACCCTGGCCGATGCAGTTGGTGATCGTCGCGACCTCGACCTGCGCGTTGAACTGGCCGTCGAAGGCCGTCACCTCGATGTTATAGTCGGCGGCGTACTGCTGAAGCATCTTGAAACCGTAGGCGAGCGATTCGTTGGACATCGAGTTAGGGATGTAGGCGACCTTCAGGGCCTTGCCCTCTTGCGCGAGCGCGGCGCCGGGCAGCATGCCAAGCGCGAGCAGCAGGACGAGCGCGATACCGAGGATCCTCTTCATGGTTCTTCTCCCTCCATCAATTAACAGATTTTCATCTGTCAGGATACGCTGTGATGCCTTGCCGCGATGCGGTCAATCATGCCGTCCTCCATGCGCAGCACGTCCCACGAAAGCACGACCGACGCGCAGCGCGCGCTCTCCGAGCGGGCGATCAGGTCGAGCGCATATTCGGGCGTCGCGTCGCAGATGCCGTCTATACGGTTCACGTCGATGCCGGGCGCGGCGTTGCCGCGCACGCCGTTTAGCCATTGCGTCTGCCGCTCGAACGCCTCGGTCCCGCCAGGGCATACGCCCCAGAGCTCGCTCAGCCGTCCGGCGACGGCGCTTCCCAGTGCGTCCAGCTCGAACGAAACGCCCGCGGGCGCGTAGGTCCGAAGGTACATCATGGGCTTGATGAAATCGGCGCGCCGAGCCAGCTCGAAACTGTCTTGCCCGACGAAGTCCGAGACCACCGGCGCGAAGGTGTCGATACCGAGCTTTGCGCCGCGCCGTCCGAGGGCTTCGCGGAGGAAGTCGACCGCCTCGAGCACCGTCCGGCGCTTGACGGCGAACAGCGCGTCGACATCCGCGTCGGCAAACCGGCAGCGCCCCGATTCCAGGCGGTCGGGGACGAATGGATCAAGGCCCTCCGCCGCGAGCGCCTCGATCCGCCCGGCGTCGATTCCGGCCGATTCGCAGCGCGCGCGGCAGCGGTCGCACCAGCACCCATAAAGCGCGGACGCGGAATGCGCGGCGGACGCGTAGCGGATGCGGTCGATGAACGCGCCGTCGATGGGCAACGCCGCCGTGAGCATGTCGAACGTCGCCACCGCGGCCTCGAGGTTGGCCTTCGAAGAGGGGCACACGAAGTCGAACGTCTCCCCGTCGCAGACGCGCATCGGTCGGTCGTTTCCGCCGCGGATCGGCAGGAGCGGTTCCGCCCCCGGCAGGTCGCGGACCTCGGAAAACACCGGGAGCCAAATGTACTTCTCGACGCCCTTATCGGTAAGCGCGCTTATGATCGCCTCGTTTACCGCGCGCTCCGGCGACCAGCCGAAGATCACGCGCTCCACGTCCAGCGCGTCCAGGCAGCGCCGGAACTTGTCCAGCGAATCCCCCCGCAGCGCGGAGGGGCGGATGAAGGACCCCGTGTTGATCTGCAACGTGTATCGCATCGCTCAAACCCCGGCTCGTATGGATTGATGGTCAATGGGTTTCTGAAATAATTATAGTATATTGCTGAAAGCAAGTCAAGGGGATTTGAGCCGTAAATAAAAATACATAGGTTGCACAAATTTTAAAAATAATATTGGTGCAATACGCGCATATACATAATGAAACCAAGAAATATCGCTGAAAGTGCTTGAGAATTTCATGAATTGCTGTATAATGGACAGCAGGGTGTGCGCAGTTCATACGACGGAGGTCGTTTCGGTTGGGAAAGAAGATGGGTTTTTCCGCCGCGGAAATCGCCCGGCGGGCCGGGGTGTCGAGCGCGACGGTTTCGCGGGTGCTCAACAACAAGGGCATCGTGCGCCAGGAGTTGGTCGACCGGGTCGCGGCGGCGCTCCGGGACATGGGCATCGAGCCGCACGACGCGATCAGCCAGAGCCCGCCGCCGGGCAAGCTGATCCTGTTCACGCTGCCGTTCGACTTCAATTCGTTCTTCAACGAGATCATCCGCGGCGCGAAGGCGTCCGCGGTGCTGCACGGCTATCAGCTGCTGATCCTGCAGGAGCACATCAACCAGAATACTTTCCCGGCGTTCAAGAAGCTGTTGCGCGACGCGAAGATATCGGGGCTGATCGCGCTTAACCATATCGAGAGCGACGTGCTCGGCAAGATCAATGCGCTCGCGCCGCTGGTGCAGTGCTGCGACTACGATCCTGCCAGCCGCCAGGTTTCGTCCGTGAGCCTGGACGACGTGAAGGCCGCCAAGCAGGTGATGGACTACTTCGCCTCGCTTGGACGCAGGAAGATTGCGTTTCTGTCGGGCTCGCTCAAGTACAAGGACAACCGCTGCCGCAAGCAGGGGTATCTGATGGGGCTGAGCGACATGGGCGTCGAGCCGAACGACAGCTGGATGGTTCACCTGCCGGAGATCAACTACAACATGGCGCTGTCGACCGCGACGCAGATATTGTCCCAACCCAACCGGCCGGAGGCGTTCTTCGCGATCTCCGACCTTTTCGCGAGTGCCGTCGTCAACGCGGCGCGGCGGCTGAACATCCGCGTGCCGGAGGATCTGCTCGTCGTCGGCTTCGACAACGTAGACTATTCGGAGATATCCTCCCCCACGATTACGACCGTCAATACGCCCAAGTTCCAGTTCGGCTACGCCGCGTGCGAGTTGCTGATCGAGAAGATCCAGAACCCGGACGCCTACACGCAGCACATCTTCCTGCCGTCGGAGCTGATTGTGCGCGAGTCGACCGCCGCGCGGTGATGTCTGGGGCGCGAAACCGCAACAAAGAAATCAGATTGCAAGTCGGCTGCAAGGCTACAAAGTAGCTTCCTTCACATCATAGAGCACCTCGTTCGCCTTTTCCGCCGTCAAAGCGCGATCCAGCGCGTAGATGATCACCGAGTCCCGGCGATTGCGGGGGTCGAGCTGGGCGGTCTGCGCGATTCGCAGCAGCAGCTGCGCCTCGGCGAGGGTCAGGCCCATGCCAAGGGCGATGGCCAGCAGGATATCGCGGCTCGCCTTGCGCTTTCCCGCAAAAACCTTGTATACGTAATGCATTGGGCGTGCCACCTGCCTTTTTTCGCTCCGGACTTTGCGGGAACGGCGGGGCGGGCAGGCTCTTGGGTTACTATTCCAAATTTATTTTAATTTCGGGTATTTACATCAGACAAAAAGTATGTTATAATGCGGTCGAAAAACAAAAAAATAGTTTGGACTAGGGCGGGGGTAACCATATGAAGAGCATTCACGATGAAAGCGCGTTTTTCGCCCAACTGCTGGACATGCTGGAATCCCAGTTGAGCAGCCACAACGAGATTCTGTTGCACGATCTGACAAACGGATATGAGCACACCATTGTCGATATCCGCAATGGGCACATCACCAACCGGAAGATCGGTGACTGCGGAAGCAACCTCGGACTGGAAGTGCTGCGCGGCACCGTGGAAAACGGGGATCGCTATAACTATGTCACGCATACGAGGGATGGAAAGATTCTGCGCTCCTCCACGATGTTCATCAAGGGCGACGACGGGCGCGTCATTGGCGCGCTTTGCATCAACAAGGACATCACCGCCTCCGTAGAGATGGAAAAATACCTGCATGAGCAGAACAATTATCCCTTGCTGTACGAGCAAGGGGAGAACGACGGGCATGTGATCAAGGAAGTGTTCCTAAACAATGTTGGGGAACTCTTGGATTACCTGCTGCAGGAGGCGCTTCGCTTTGTCGGCAAACAGGCCGCCCTCATGGATCGGGAGGACAAGTGCCGCTTTCTCAAATACCTGGATGACAAGGGCGCCTTCGTCATCTCCAAATCCGGTGACCGCGTCTGCGAGTTTCTGGGCATCTCAAAATATACGCTATACAACTACCTCGACGCGGTGCGCAACCAAAACGGGGGCGGCAAGCCCTCGGGCGACGCGCAGAGCATTAGCTGAAAACCAGTGCGGATCAACGCTGGCGCAGATAGCGCGCATTTGCGTCGGCTTGAGTTGTATACTCGAAAGGGAGGAACCAAGATGAAGAGGATTATGCGAAACCTGGCTGTGCTGTTGGCTGTGCTGCTCATTCCCTCCTGTGCCTTTGCGACCGACTCCGATCCCCGGAAGGCTTATTCGGGCACCGAGTTGAACATCCTGCTCAAGACTGGCTACGAGACCTCCGCCATCACCGAATTCAAGAGCGACTTTGAAGAGGCTACCGGCATTACCCTGAACATCGAGATTTACGACGAAGCCACGATGCGCAACAAGTTCATCCTCGACTGCAACGCGCAACAGGGCAACTACGATGTTGTGGCGACCCAGTTCTGGTACATGCCCGAATACATCAACGCCGGCTGGCTGGAGTCGCTGGACGACTACAACCAGACCAAGTCCGACGCGGACTGGAACTCCCTTCCCAACATCCCGGAGAACGCTCTGGGCATGTTCCGCGGCAGTGACGGCAAGCTGTATTCCATCTGCGTGTCCTGCACCGGCGGCGTGCTGATGTACCGCACCGACCTCTTTGAAAAGCACGGCATCGCCGCGCCCAAGACAATGGCGGATGTGCTGGAAGCGGCGAAGGTTATCAAGGCCAACGAGCCGGATGTCTATGCCTTTGTCGCAAGGGGCGATTCCTCCAGCGGTTCCTTCGGGACTTCCGCGGGCATCGCCTGGGCCTACGGCGGCCGCGTACTGGACGATCAGGGCAACGTGACCGTCAATACCCCGGAAATGACCGCCGGCGTCGCCGACTTTGTCACATTGATGCAGGAATACGGCCCGGAGGACGCGGCTGCCATGGGTTGGGATACCATGTCCGAGATCTTCCGCGCCGGCAAGGCGGCCATGTGCTTTGACATGAACGGCTTCGTGAGCGTGTTTTCAAGCGCCGAAGTCTCGACTGTCGCCGATAAAGTGGGTTGCGCCGTGATCTCCGGCCCCGACCACTACGCCCAGTGGATGTACGGTGAGGGCCTGGGCATCAGCGCCTTCTCCCGCAACAAGGAAGCGGCCTGGCTGTTCCTCCAGTGGCGCAACAGCCTGGATGTCATCCAGGAGGAAGCGGCCCAGAGCATCCGCTTCGACTTCCCGGACATGCGCATCTACGAAACCGACGCATACAAGGAAAAGACAGCAAGCATCAGCTTCTTCACGAATCAGCTGCCGGACATTTTCAAGTCCATCGACGCCTCTTACTGGCCCAAGACCACGCTCTTTGAGAAGGTGGGCGCCGCCTTCCAACAGCAGATTTCCCTGGCCATCGCCGGGAAGGCTACCGTTGAGCAGGCTTTGGCCGGCGCTCAGGCCGACATCGAAGGCGTTGTGAAGAAATAGCGCCCGCACATCGGCGTTTTCGTTTTCGGGTACCTTGCCCTCATGCGGGGTACCCGAAAGCCATTTTACGGCCCGCAAGGAGGCTATACGATGCAAGAGAAAAAGTTCATGCGGCTGATGACGCTCCCTGCGCTCCTGATCTTTCTGTTCATGGGGGTTTACCCCACGCTGCAGGCCATCATCAACAGCCTGACTTCCTACAACATGACCAGCACCGACCCCAGGGCGTTTATCTGGTTTGACAACTACATTCACATGGTTACGGAGGTTCGGTTCTGGGAGGCGCTGGGCAGGACGGCGGTCTTCGTCCTGTTGAGCGTGACGCTCAGCTGCGGTATTGGCCTCATGATCGCGGTTCTCCTCAACAAGGTGGACAAGCTGCGCAACACCTATCGCATCATTTACCTGATGCCCATGGTCATCGCGCCCACGATCACCGCGTTGAACTTCAAATTCATGTACAACTACAACTTCGGGATCATCAACCACATTCTGAATTCCTTTAACGCGGCCAGCATGGATTTTCTGGGCAACCCCGCCATCTCGCTGTATTCCTGCATGGCGGTGGACGTGTGGCTTGGCACGCCGCTGGCGATCCTGGTGCTGCTGGCGGGCCTGGAAGCCCAGCCGGAGTCCCTGTACGAAGCCGGCATGATAGACGGCGCCAACCGTTTTCAGATTTTCCGGCATATCACGCTGCCCCTCCTCAGGAAATTTGCGATCATCGTAATTATGCTTCGCACCATGGACGCCCTCAAGGCTTACGAGGTGATTCAGCTGCTGACCACGGGCGGCCCCGGCACGTCCTCGGAAACGCTGAACATCTACATTTCAAAGGTGGGATTCAGCTGGTTTGAGATGGGCTACGCCTCGGCGCTGGGGATTTTTACGCTGTACTTCATTATGTTCCTCATCAAGTTCGTCCTGGACAAGGCGAAGATCTTCCAGGCAGAGGAGGCAAAAGCATGAAAGTCACATCCGGCTGGATCATGAAAAGGGTGAGCGCGGGCGTCCGCCATCTCGTCCTCGTCTTCTTCGCGGTTGTGTGCCTGTTTCCGCTGTACTGGCTGCTGACCACCTCCTTCAAGCCGCCCGCGGATGTGTTTTCCACGGAACTTTTGGGCTTTTTCAAGCCCACGCTGGAGAATTACAAGACCGTGCTGGTCAAGGACAAGTTCCCCCATTACCTTCTGAACAGCGCCACAATCAGCGTGCTGACGGTTCTGGTGACGGTCCCCTTCGGCAGCATGGCGGGCTACGCTTTTACACGCCTCAGGATGAAGCGGAAGAACAGCTGGTTTTTTATGATCCTCACGACGCGCATGGCGCCGGCCGTGACGTTCGCCGTGCCCATCTACCTGATGATGGTCGGGCTGAAGCTCATCGACAACTTCCTGGGGATGGTCTGCGTATACACCTTCTCCAACCTGGCGCTGGCCACATGGCTCAGCCGGAGCTTCTTCGAGGACGTCCCCAAGGAGATCGAAGAGGCGGCCATGGTGGACGGCGTGTCCTACTTCGGTGCGTTTATCCGCTTTGCCGTACCCATCGCCAGCGGCGGCTTAGTGGCCACGGCAATTCTCGTGTTCATCTTCACCTGGAACGAGTTCTTCTTTGCATCGATCCTTACGCAGCGCAGTGCAAAGACGTTCACCATCCACCTGACGTCGTTTTTCGGCTCCAAACGGATCCTGTGGGGCGAACTCTCCGCCGCCTCGGTGGTGGGGTCCGCGGCGCCGATCCTCTTTGCGCTGATTATGAAAAAATACATCATTCGCGGCCTGACAATGGGCGCCGTGAAGGAATAGAGGAAATAGAAAATGACTGCTGAACAAATGTTGGACGCCATGAATCTGAAACTTCCCGAGCCGGTGCCCCCCATTGCCATGTACGTGCCCGTAAAGCGCGCGGGCAACCTGCTCTACGTTTCCGGGCAAGCGGCCATCCGGGATGGAGCGCTTGTCTATGAAGGGAAATTGGGGCGCGAGCTGACGGTCGACGAAGGTTATCAGGCCGCCCGCATCGCGGGCCTCAACATACTGGCGATTCTGCGGGCGCACCTGGGCAGCCTGGACCTGGTGAAATCGGTTGTCAAAATCAACGGATATGTCGCCTGCACCCCCGATTTTGTGGATCAGCCCAAGGTAATCAACGGTGCGTCTGATCTTATGACACGGGTGTTTGGCGAAAACGGGCGGCACGCCCGCTCCGCCATCGGCCAGAATGTGCTCCCCCTGGATACGCCGGTGGAGGTGGAAGGCATTTTTGAGGTCTGAGGAGGACTGGAAATGAAGCAGCTTTATTGGGGCGACTATACGACAAACGAGCTCGAGGAGCTCGTCCGGCAGGACCCGGTCGTTCTGATCCCGGTGGGGGCCTATGAACAGCACGGCCCACACCTGGCCCTGAATACCGACATGCTCATCGCAACAAAGCTGTGCGAGGGCATTGTAGCCGCTTCCCAGGTGCCCTGCGCCATGCTCCCGTGCATTTGGTGCGGGATCTCCGAGCACCACATGAAGTTTTGCGGGTCCCTGACGCTCAGGCACGAGACCATGGCCGCCCTGATGTTCGACGTGCTGGACGGCCTCGCCCGCTCCGGCGTACGCAAGGTGCTGGCCGTCAACAGTCATGGCGGAAACGCGGTGGCCGCCAACGAGGCGCTGACAAAGGCGGCCTACAAATACGGCGGCACCTTCGCGCTGCTCACCTATTGGAGCCTGATCGGCGAGGAGGTGGCCAGACACCGGAAGTCCGAGTTCGGCGGCATCAGCCACGCGTGCGAGATGGAGACGTCCCTGCAGCTGTACCTCGCGCCGGCCAACGTCCGCCCGGACAAGCTGCCCCCGGCCAACAACCTCAAAGGCGGGCGCTTCTGGAGCCCCGCCATGTTCGCGGCCAACAAGATCACCATGTACGTTCCCTACGATCAGCTCTCCAAGCAGGGCCATATCGGGGATCCGCGAAGCGCCACCCCGGAGTTTGGGAAAACCATCTACGACGCCGTCGTCGGCAAAGCTGCCGAACTCGTCGCGCAGATACAGAAAGGGGAATTGCTCGATGAAGATCACTGACGTCAGGGTATATCCCGTCCGCGTTCCGCTGCTGCACGTATTCAAGGCGTCCTATGGCGTCCGGAGCACCGCGGATTTTGTGCTGGTGGAAGTCGTCGGCGAAGGCGTAAGCGGCTGGGGCGAAGCCTCTACCATTCCGATCTACGACGAGGGCAGTCAGGCGGACGTGGCCTTCGTCATCCGGCATTACTTCAAACCTCTGCTCCTCGGCCAGGATCCCACCGACATCGCCTCGCTGATGGCCAGGCTCGCGGGCGCCGTCAAGGGCTCCCGCTATGCCAAGTGCGCGGTGGATTTCGCGCTGCACGACCTGGCCGGCAAGATCTACGGCCTGCCCGTTTACAAGATGTTGGGCGGCGGAGCCAGGGTACTGCGCGTCTGCTGGGTGCTCAGCGCCAAATCCCCCGAGGACATCACCCGGGAGGCCGGCGAAAAGGCGACCGAGGGATATCGGGACTTCAAGCTGAAGGTGGGGACGGACGCCCGGGCCGATCTTGCCAACCTCAAGGCGCTCCGAGCCGTTGTGGGCGATGAGGCGGTGATCCGACTGGACGGCAACGAGGGATGGAACCCCAAGGAAGCCCTCGCCATGATCTCGAGGTTTGCCGAGTACAGGCCGGACCACGTGGAGCAGCCCGTGCCCGCCTGGGATCTGGAGGGCCTCAAATTTGTGCGCAGCCATGCCGATATCCCCATCGTGGCCGATGAATGCATCCTGACCCCCAAGGATGTGATGCGCGTGGCGCGCCTGGAGGCGGCGGACCGCATCAACATCAAGGTCTCCCGGGATGGCGGCATTCTGTTGTCCCGGAAGATCGCCGCGGTGGCCCAGGCCGCCGGACAGACGCCCTTTGCCGGCAGCAACCTGGAGCTGGGCGTGGGCACGGTCGCCAGCGCGCATCTGTTCAGCGCCCTGCCTGAGTTGACGCTGACCACGGAACTGGTGGGCCCGCTGCTGCTTAAGGAGGACATTTTGAGGTCGCCCGTGGAGTACAGGGATGGGAGCCTGTTCCTTTCCGATGCACCTGGCTTCGGCGTGGAGCCGGACATGGAGCGAATGGAAAAATACGCGGCGCAATAGAGAAAGGAGAAAGCCCATGCAGGACATCGCTCGGGATATGACAGAGATCGTCGCGCCGGATTCTCCCGTGGAAAAGGTCAACGATGCGCCGTTTGTCTTTCTGGAG
The DNA here is from genome assembly GCF_051162045.1 of Anaerozeibacter quisquiliarum. Taxonomy (NCBI): domain Bacteria; kingdom Bacillati; phylum Bacillota; class Clostridia; order Eubacteriales; family Anaerozeibacteraceae; genus Anaerozeibacter; species Anaerozeibacter quisquiliarum. The sequence goes on along the minus strand of NZ_JBISDI010000013.1, from coordinate 27,141 downwards.
GGCCCGGTCTGGGACGCGAGGCGCGCCCGGCTCTTTTTTACCGACCCGCTGGCGCAAACGGTTCACGCGCTGCGGGAGGACGGCACGTTTGCCACCGTGATGGAGAACTCCGGCTACGCCAATGGCATGTGCCTGTGTCCGAACGGAAACCTGGCCATCTGCAAGATGGACACCGGCAGCCTCAACGAGCTGGATCCCGACACGGGAAGGCTCGTGCGGGTGATCGCCGACGGGTACGAAGGCCGGCCGTTCCAGGCCACCAACGACGTCGTCTGCGACGCGGGGGGCGGGTACTACGTCACCGATCCGATCTTCCGGTATGGGCCGCGGGGGCAGTCCGTGGAGGCGACCTATTACTGCGCGCCGGACGGCCGCGTCCAAATCGCCGCCCGGGACAGCCTCAAACCCAACGGTCTGGCATTCTCCCCGGATGGAGGAACCCTATACATCGACGACACCGGCTCCGCCAGGGTGTGGGCTTATACGGTGGGCGCGGATGGAACGCTGACGGATCCCCGGGTGTTCTGCGAGCTCGTCCTGCCCGAGAATGCCACCAATCTGCCCCCTGTCCAGCGATATGGCGAGGCGGACGGCATGAAGGTGGACAGCCTGGGCAACGTCTATGTGACCACAATCAGCGGCATACAGGTTTTCAACGCGCTGGGCGGGTACCTGGGTATAATCCGGATGCCGGGCGAATACAGCCCCGCCAACATCGCCTTCGGAGGCGGCGACCTCAAGACTTTGTACATCACCGCCCGCATCTGGCTCTACGCCGTGCGCGTGCGGATTGCGGGGCTGGCCTGAGGCGGCTCCGGGAAGAGGGGAGATTGCTTATGAGACTCAAGGACAAGGTGGCCATCGTAACCGGTGCCGGCAGTGGAATCGGCCGCGCCATTGCGATTCTGTTCGCCGCGGAAGGCGCCAAGGTCGTCTGCGCTTCGCTTCAGGAAAACAACTGCCGCCAGACCCGGGACGACATTCTTGCGGCGGGCGGCGAAGCCATCGCCGTGCCGACGCAGATCGCTGACAGGGCCGACGTGGAGCGCATGGTAGACGCGGCCATCGAGGCCTATGGAAGGATCGACATCTTGGTGAACAACGCGGGCATCATCAACTGCTTTTGCAAGGTGGGCGAGGTCACCGACGAGCAGTACGACGCTATGTTCAACATCAACGTCAAAGGCCAGTTTCTGGCCGCCCGCGCCTGCATCCCGCACATGATTAAAAACGGCGGCGGCGCGATCGTAAGCACCTCTTCCGCCTCCGCCATGGTCGCCCAGTACGGCACGGGCGTCTACAACGCCACCAAGGCGGCCGTCATGTTCCTCACCAAGAACATCGCCGTGGATTATGCCATGGACGGCATCCGCGCCAACTGCCTGGCGCCGGCGCTGGTGGACAATACCGTGATGAACAAGGATGTGTTCTCCCATGCGGAGGCTGACCCCGAAGATTGGCAAAAGACCCTGGAGAAATATCCCATGGGCCGGATCGCCCGACCCGAGGAGGTTGCGCAGGCGGCGCTGTTCCTGGCCTGCGACGAGTCGTCCTTTATGACGGGCACGTCCCTTGTAATCGACGGTGGCTTTACGTGCCTGTAGTTCCTGTGATACCAATCTCAACCGTTTTTGCGCCCATCAGGCGGCGCCTTTCCCCCCGCCGCATCATGCGGTATGCGGTGCCGAACGACCGGGCGGCGCTGAGGTTCCGGCCCGGCGTCGCCTGAAGGCCTCGGCGTAGCGCCGCTGCGCCTGCGTTGTAAGGCTACGCCGGGACAAAAACCCGCTCGCCTGATGAACGCATGAATGGTTTCGATTGGTAAGACACACGGTACCGAGCGGGCCACCGGGCTTGAAAGGAGAAAATGACAATGGTCAAAGACGTCATGGAGCGCGTCGGGAAAGACCGGGTGATCGTCATCGTGCGCGGCCTTGAGCCGGAGCATATGCTCCGGCTGGCCGAGGCGTTGCATGCGGGCGGCATGCGTTTGATGGAGGTGACCTTCAACCAGGCCAGACCCGAGACCTGGAAGGATACGGCGGCGGCTATCCGGGCGGTCGGTCGGCATTTTGACGGGGAAGTGTTGACCGGCGCGGGCACGGTCATGGACATGGAGCAGTTGCGCATGGCCGCGGACGCGGGCGCGCGGTACATCGTCACACCCAATACGAACCCCGCCATCATCCGGGGGATCAAGGACCTCGGTATGGCGGCCTTCCCCGGCGCGCTGACGCCCAGCGAGATCGCGGCCGCCCATGAGGCGGGTGCGGACGCGGTGAAGGTGTTTCCCGCGGGCAGCCTGGGTCCGGGCTACATCAAGGCGGTCAAGGCGCCGCTGTCCCACATCCCGTTAATGGCGGTGGGGGGCGTGAGCGAGAAAAACGCGGCGGATTTCCTGCGCGCAGGCGCCATCGGCGTGGGCGTGGGCGGGAATATCGTGAACAAGGAATGGATTGAAGCCGGTGAATGGGACAAGATTACGACACTGGCGAAGGAATACGTAAAGGCGGTGCGCGTGTAATGGGCAAGGTCGTCTGCTTTGGTGAAATCATGATGCGTCTTAACCCGGAGGGATACCTCAGATTTGTGCAGGCCGAACGATTCGAGGCCAGCTACGCGGGCGGGGAAGCCAACGTGGCGGTGTCCCTTGCCAACTACGGAAATGACGCCTGCTTCGTCACGAAGCTCCCCGCCCACGGAATCGGCCAATGCGCCGTCAACGCGCTCCGGAAGTTCGGCGTGGACACCTCGCGCATCGTGCGCGGCGGCGACCGGCTGGGCGTGTACTTCGTGGAGAAGGGCGCGTCGCAGCGGGGCAGCAAGGTGATCTATGACCGGGCACACTCGGCCATCGCCGAAGCCCGGAGGGCCGATTTCGATTGGGCGGAGATTTTCAAGGGCGCGGACTGGTTCCATTTCACCGGCATCACGCCGGCGCTGGGAGGAGAATTGCCCGAAATCTGCCTGGAGGCACTCCGAGTAGCCAAGGAGCAGGGCGTCATGGTCAGCTGTGACCTCAACTACCGAGCCAAACTCTGGTCCCGTGCGGAGGCGGGCGAGGTGATGGCAGAGCTTATGCCCTTCGTGGACGTGTGCATCGCCAACGAGGAGGACGCCAAGGACGTGTTCGGCATCGAGGCTGAAGGCAGCGACATCCAGGCGGGCAAGCTCAACCATGAGGGCTACGTCAGCGTCGCCCGGCAGCTCAAGGCGCGCTTTGGCTTCAAGCGTGTGGCCATCACGCTTCGCGGCTCGATCTCGGCCAGCGACAATGACTGGGCGGGTATGCTGTTCGACGGCGAGGCGGCGCATTTTTCGAGGAACTACCGCATCCACATCGTCGACCGGGTCGGCGGTGGCGACAGTTTCGGCGGCGGCCTGATCCACGCGTTGCGAGGCGGGCTTTCCGCTCAGGACGCCATAGAGTTCGCGGTGGCCGCCAGCTGCCTCAAGCAGAGCATTGAGCACGATTTCAATCTGGTCAGCGAAGCGGAGGTCATTGCTCTGGCCGGCGGCAACGCCTCAGGGCGCGTACAGCGGTAGCCCGGCATCCCCCTTGCCGGGCGCGGGAAAAGGAGGAGAGCATCCAATGATTCTGGATCAATGCGTTTCCCTGCACAGGTACATGGGACTCGGCCCAAACTTTGAAACGGCCATCCGGTTCTTATACGGACGGGCATTGGATTCCTTTGTTCCCGGCAAACTGGCCATTGATGGCGAGAAGGTATATGCCACCGTACGCGAAGCCGACCTGACGGGCCGCCCTGAGCGCTGGGAAACGCACAGACGCTACGCGGATATCCAAATTCTCCTTGAAGGGAGAGAAGCCATCCTCTACGCACCGCCGGCCGAGGCGCTTCAGCCGTCTACCCCGTATAACGAGGACAAGGATGTCGCATATTACGAGGCCATTCAGGGGATACGATGCCCGCTGAGGCAAGGCGATTTCATGGTTTTCTTTCCGGGTGAGCCGCACGCGCCCGACCGTCCCGACGGACCGTGCGGCAATTCGAAGAAGCTGGTCATCAAGGTAAAAATGGAGAAGTAGCATCGCTTTTCTGTTTTGACTCGGGGAGCATTTCGTCGATGCGCACTACCGGGCGGAACCATTTCCCCATCCATCAGGCGGCGCCTTTCCCCGCCGCACCATGCGGTACCGGACCGCCGGCCGGCGCTAACGTGCCCGCTCCGGCTAAGCCAGAAAGCCCGGGCGCAGCGCCGCTGCGCCCGGGCTTTCTGGCTGCGCGGTGGCGCCCCCCTCGCCCGATGAACGCGTGAATGATTTCGATCGGTATGATGGCAGTGAGGGCTTGTTTCAATATCGGGCGTGCGGGCGCACAGGTGATGGATTCCGATGACCGCTCCCATGTTCTGCTTCTCCCGATGTTTGTTTATCCAGACTACTTGATGATAAGATCCCGGCCGCCCTTGTCGGAGTTGATGGCGACGGCGAAGATCAGCACCAGGCCAAATACGACGTCCTTCCACAGCGGATCGACGCCGGCCATGTTCATGCCCGACGAGATGGAGATTACGGCGATGACGCCGATTAAAGTGCGAAGCGCGCTTCCCCGACCGCCCGAAAACAGCGTGCCGCCCAGCGCGACCGAGGAGATGGCCATCATGAACAGGCCGTCGCCGATGGTCGGGACGCTGCTTTTCAGCTTGTAGGCGTACATGACGCCGCTGAGCGCTGCGCCAAGGCCGCACAGGACAAACGCCAGCATCTTGGCCCTGTCGGTGTTGACGCCGGTGAGCCGGGAGGCTTTCTCGTTTGCGCCGGTCGCGAAGATGGACTTGCCCAACTCAGTCTTGCGTTCAATGAACACGCACGCGAGGACGAGCGCCAGCGAGATCCAGATCATCAGCGGAAACTCAAGTACCTTTGCCGAAGCCCAGTTCACGATGACGCGCCGCTTCAATGGGATGCTCGCGGAACCGCCCCCCGACAGAATGATGGCCCCCGCCCGCCAGACGCTTTGCGCGCACAGCGTCACGATGAAGGACGGCAGTTTGAGCTTGGCGACCAGAAACCCGTTGACGAGGCCAGCGACCACGCCCAGAAACAGCATATAGGGGATCATGATGTTGCCGATATCGGCGATGAACATGCCTGTGATGACGCAGGTGATGGACGCGACCGCACCGATGGACAGGTCGATGCAGCCGGTGTACAGGACAAAACCGATGCCCAGCGCCATTGGCAATAGCGGCGCGATCTCCAGCGTGATGTTCTGAATTGAGTAGAGCGACAAAAAGCTCGGGTTGATTAGGAAAAACGCCGCAATGACGATTACCGCGCTAAAAAGATAGATGTTGTCGATGAGGAAGTCCCTTAGAGACAGTCCGGATGGCCGCGCGTTCTGCATGGTAGCACCTCCCTCAAAGCATCCGCTTGACAACATCCACCTGATCGGGCTTATTGTCAACCGGACAGTCATATTCCCCGCACATCAGCCCGTCCTTCATCACGATGATCCGGCTGGATAGGCCGATGCATTCATCCAGCGTGTCTCCCATCAGCAGGATGGAAACGCCCTTTTCAGTGATATCGCGGATCAGCCGGTAGATGTCCTCCTTGGAGCCGACATCCACGCCGCGCGTTGGATGATCGAGGATCAGGATGGGGCACTCACTGTCGAGGACGCGCGCGAAGATCACCTTCTGGGCGTTGCCGCCGGACAGGTTGTTGGTGCGCTGGCTTACGCCGGAGCACTTGATGCCCACATTTTTCACCCATTCGCGGGCGTTTCGATCCTGCCGCCGGTTTGAGATTACGCGCATTCTGGCGTTTTTCTGGTAGTTTGTCACGGAGATATTCTCGCTGATGGAGAGGATGCCGATGATGCCTTCCTCGCGGCGGTTTCTCGGGACGGACAGGATGCCCGCCCTGCGCGCCTGCGTCGGCGAAGAGAATTCGCGGTTCTTGCCTTTGACGGTGATCGTGCCGGACGACTTGGCTTCGTCGCCTGAGAGCACCGCGCAGACGTCTTCCTTGCCGGATCCCTCCACGCCCGACAGGCCGAGGACTTCTCCTTTCCGGAGTTGGAAGGATACGTTCTGGAAGGACCCGAACATGCTCAGATTGTCTACCGCCAGAACGACTTCGTCCGTTGGCACCGTCTGGCGCGCGGAGACGTAGTACTCGCCGTCCGTCTCGCGGCCGACCATCTTTTCGTAGAGCAGAAACTCGTCCGCTTCGCTGGTCAGCACCTCCGCGGTCTGGCGGCCGTCCTTGAACACGTAGATGCGGTCCGCGATTTCGAGCACCTCCGCGAGGCGGTGGGATACAAAGATGACCGAGTTACCCTTGTCCCGCATGCTCCGGATCTTGTCAAACAGCACCTTGATCTCCGCGTCGGACAGCACCGTCGTCGGTTCGTCCAGTAGGATCATCGCCCGGCCGTTCGCGGTTTCGGAGATGATGTCCAGAACCTTTGTGATTTCCACCATCTGGCGCATCGAAAACGAGATGTCGCGCACCTTGGCCCGGGCGGAGATGTGCTCGAGGCCCATGCCGGCCAAAACGCTCCGCGCGCGCTGATTCATCTTGCGCCAGTTGATGAGCTTTCCGACTTTAAATGCCTTTTCGCGCCCCAGATAGATGTTCTGGGCAACAGTCAGGTTATTAATTAGCGACTGTTCCTGGAACACCATGCCGATTCCGAGGCGGTTGGCGTCCATCATTGACGAGGCGCGGAAGGTCTCTGCGTTCATCTCCATGGTGCCTGTGGACGGCTTCTCCACCCCCGCAATGATCTTCAGAAGCGTCGATTTTCCGGCACCGTTTTCACCGATCAGCCCCACGACTTCGCCGCGGTTGATTTCTATGTGGATTCCCTGCAAGACCGTGTTGGAACCATAGTTTTTTCCGATGTCGCGTGTCCTGAACAAAAGTTCTTTCTTCACGCTTTTCCCTCCTTATTTGGCGATCGTCTTGCGCGTACGGGTGAGGGTCAGCGCGACGGCCACGATGATGATGATACCTTGAATGGCCTTTTTGTAGTTCGCGTCGACGCCGATGATCGTCAGGAAATTAATCAGCTCCAGATAGATCAGAATGCCGACAATCGTCTGAAGCATGCCACCCTCGCCCCCGGTGAGCGATGTGCCGCCCACCACCAGCGCGGTGATACACGGAAACATCTGATCCGTTCCCAGCGAAACCTGCCCGAGCTTCAGCCGGATTAGTGCCACGAAGCCCGCGAGGCTCGCGGCGAAGCCGCTGAGCGTATACACGAGAATGGTCACCCGATCGACGTTGATGCCGGACGCGCGCGCTGCGGACTCGTTGTCGCCGATGGCGTATACCGCGCGGCCGAAGGCCGTATAATTCAGGATGACACAGCCGAGCAAAAAGAACGCGATCGCGATCCATGTAATCAGCGGAATGTGTAAAAGGGATGTGGCCGACGCGTCGATGATCCACTGTTCCTTGACGGTGGCCGGTTTGCTTTCATAAAGAAGGACGGCGATGCCGCTGATGATCGTGCCGGTGGCGTAGGTTATGATGAATGAGGCGATGCGCAGCTTCACATGCAAGAAACCGGTGATCGCGCCGAAGAGGACGCCGATGGCGATGGAAACCACGACGCCCCAGACGCCCTGGTTGTTGCCGTTTCGGGAGTTGATGACCAGCAGGGAAATCACCGAGCCGACAAAGCCCATGACGCCCTCGATGGAAAGGTCGATGCTGCCAATGAGCAGCACGAAGGTGAGACCGGTCGCAAGAATGAGCGGAACCGCCATCTGACCGAGGATGTTCACGATGTTTTTGATGGAAAAAAAGTGCTGATCGAAGATGGAGAAGCCGATCGTCATGACGACCAGCAGAATCATGGGCGCATAGATCCTGATCAGATTCCTGCGGGATTCGCTCTCAACCTTGGAGACGAATTGCTCCGCGATCGTCGATCCTCCGAGTTTTCTCTTTTGAAGCATGTGCATGCTGTTTCCTCCTGAGCAAAGATTCCCCCCCGGTCTACGCCGGAAGCCGGTTGGTTTTCTGGGTAGGCGCTGATTTATTCCGACGCTGCCTGACGGGTGCTCTCCGCCCGCTCGTTCCTGCAAAACGCTTGACGCAGCGCTGCTGCGTCCGCGCATTTTGCGGGACATTCGAACGAAAAACCCCCTCGCCATGAGGCACCCGAATCAATCGGCGCTTACCCGGATGTACGTCCGTAAAGGGAAGCCCTTTGCGATTTTGGGTTTAGATGGCGGGGTTGAAATACGTCCATCTCCGGAAGCGGACTTCCGGAGATGGATCCAAATGCGTCCGGGGAACCAGGCCTGCGCAGATCAGCCCTTTGCCGCGGCCAGTTCCGCAAACGACGCGTAATCCGACAGCACGGGGAACCTCAGGTCGGAATAGTCGTAGGAGGGCATGCCGTCGATGAACATCGCCTTGTACTCCTTGACGTTGTCCTTGGTCACGAGCACGGCCTGGGTCTTGATGACGGGCTTGTCGAATTTCTCGACGGCGCCGGTCGCCACCGCGTAGGCATAGGCCGCGCCGTAGCCCATCAGCAGGTAGCCGTTATTGGCGATGGTGCAGGCCATGTCGCCAGCCTCGATCGCCTCGTAAGCCGCCGCGATGCCGTCGCAGCCGTTGACGAGGATCTTGCCGTTCTTGCCTTCCAGCTTCAGCGCTTCAATCGCGCCCAGGCCCATCGTGTCGTTCGCCGCCCAGATCGCGCCGATGTCGTCATGGGCCGCCAGCCAGGTCTGCGTGAAGCTCATTGCCTGATCCTGGCTCCAAGACGCGACCTGCATGTCAAGCATCTCGATGCCCGGATATTCCTTGAGCGCCGCCTGGAAGCCCGCATAGCGGTTCGCGGCGGAGTCTTCGCCCTGGTTGCCGTACAGCGCGCAGACTTTGCCCTTGCCGCCCATCAGGTCAAACAGCGTTTTCGCGGTGTTGTAGCCCGCCACGAAGTCGTCCGGGGACATGTGCGCCACAAAGCTCGGATAGTCCGCGGGCTCAAGGCCGTCCGCGTGATGCCACAGGATCGTCACCTTGCAACCGGCCTCCTCGCAAACCTCAACGATGTTTGCCGTGTTGGCCTTGGAGGCGGGATCCGCTATGAAGAACGCATGATCGCCATGCTGTGCGATATAGTCCTTGATGGCCTGGATTTCCTTGTTGTCGTCGCCGTCGGTCACCAGAACCTGATATTCCACGTCATCCTTGGAGTCTGCGAACAGGGTGCCGCCGTTGGCTTCCTGCGCCCAGAACTCGTTGTCCAGAGAATGAACCAGTATGCCCAGATACCATCTCTCGCCCTGCGCGGAAGCAACAGACATGATGCTCAACGAAAGAACCAGAATCAGAGCCAGCGCCAAAGCCTTCCTCATGAATACGCCCTCCTGTTTGATGATTATCTCTGCACATTCGGCTGGGATGCGCTTGCGGGGAGGATGCCCGTTGACAGCATCCAGTCCCGGTTTCCGCCCCATAGTCCGATGAACAAATTCAGCAATCAGCCAGATCGCTCAGGCGCGAAAACAGACGCTTGTTCGCGGGATAGAGTTCCCGGAACACGTCGTACAGGCCGCGGTACGCGCGCGAGGCGCGCTCGTTGGGATGGAACGCCTCCGTACTTGGGCGGACGGCAATTGCGCAGGCTTCCTCAAACCCGGAAAACCCGCCGACGCCAACGGCCGCCGTCAGCGCCGCGCCCAGGCATGCCTGCTCGGAAGACGCGCTTCGGTACACCGTGTGCTCGAAGATGTCCGCCTGCATCTGGAGCCAAAGGTCGCTCTTCGCCCCGCCGCCCGCGGCGACAATTTTCTGAAGCGGAACGCCCAGTTCCAGCACCACCTGGAGGCAGTCCTTCAGTGCGAAAACCACGCCCTCCATCACCGCGCGCGCCATTTCCATGCGGCCGTGGTTCAGCGTGAGGCCGAAGAACATCCCGCGGGCCTTGGGGTTCAGGTGCGGCGTGCGCTCTCCGGTCAAATATGGCAGGAAAACGAGGCCGCCGGACCCCGGCCGAATCCCGCGAACGCCCGCATCCAGCTTCGCGTAGTCTGTTTCCAGCAGGATGTCCCTGGCAACCCACCTGAGCGAAATGCCGCTGTTGAGACACGCGCCCATAATGTTCCAGCGCTCCGGCACGACGTGGGCAAAGGTGTTGGTTCTCAGAAGCGGATCAAAGACGGGATTTAGGGCGGTCGTCGAAATCTGACCGGCGGTACCGATGTTGGAGGCAAAAACGCCCGGCGAGACGATGGCGTTGCCCACGGCCTGCATGCATTGGTCGGCGCCGCCGTTGACGACCAGCGTGTCAACAGAGAGGCCCGTATTGCGCGCGGCTTCTTCGGTGATGGTTCCGGCAATCGCCGTCGAGGGCAGGCATTTCGGGAAGAGCTCCCTTCGAAGACCGAGCGAGGCGATCATCTCATCCGCCCAACAGAGGCGGTTATTGTCAAACGCGAGACTGCCGGCGGCGTCGGAGGGGTCGGTCAGAATCGCTCCGCATAGCCGGTACTTTATATAGTCCTTCGGGAGGATCGCCCAGCGCATGGCGTCATAGAGCTCCGGGGCGCGCGTCTTTGCCCAGTAAAGCGAGGCGATGAGAAAGCCCGTCGAGATCGTATTTTGCGTGTACGCGGTCACCCGGTCTTTGCCAAGGTTCCGATAGATTTCCTGGATTGCGTCTTCAGAGCGCTGATCCAGCCAGATGATCGCGTTGGCCGCCGGCGAACCGTTCGCCTTTAAGGGGACGAGGCCGTGCATCTGCCCGGAGAAACTGAGGGCGGCAATGTCCCCGGGGGACACCCCGGAAGACGAGACGATTTGGCGAATGACTTCACAGGTTTTTTGATACCACGCTTCGGGATCCTGCTCCGCCCTGCCCTGGCATGGAATCAGAACCGCGTACTGCGCGCCTTTGACAGAAATCTGAATTCCGTCAGAATCGATCATGATTGCTCGCACGCTGGACGTCCCGAGATCAACGCCGATATAATACTTCATGGCCGTACCTCTGCCATAAACGCTCAAGAAGTAATAATTTTCTGTTGCAGTATAGCATACTCTGGATAATATTGTCAACAAGTATATTTAAGGATACACAATTTCCGACGGATACCATTCGACGGCGTGGGTCGGGAAATCGGCGGGAGAATAGGCGCTCTGTTCCGGGTAAGCCCGAACGAAGATTCCGCTTTCCCGCGGCTTATCTCAGCGCAATAAACGGCGGATAGAAATGGACGGCGCCTGTTCCAGACGGGCCTTTGGTGCTCGGCCGGATCGATTTGTTGTTCTCGGATTTGTTCTATTGAGCGTCAAGTTCCCGAGTTTACACAGCTCCCTTGACGCGGCCGTGATAATGGCTTTATCCGCATTACAGGCTTCGCTTTCTGACGATTTCCATCAACTTCTCCGAGAGCGGATGGGTAATCATCAGTGTGTCGATCAGACCACCCCGCAGAGCGCCATAGACCGCCTCCGCCTTTTGCTCCGTGGCGGCCACGCAGATCACGTTGCGGCTGGCGCGGATCTCCTCCAATGTCAGGCCGATCAGCATCTCCTTGAAGTTGCCTTCGATCTCGTGTCCGCCGATGTCGAAAAAGTGTCCGCCGATGTGGCCGACGCATCCGATTTCCCAGAGCCGGGCCAGATTCTCGAAACCGATGACGGTATTCCAGCTTCGGCTGATGATGGATCCCACGCTGGTGAGGATAAAGTCCGCTTTGCGGGCCATCTCGATGGCCTCGGCATTTCCGGGATTTTGGATCAACTGCCGGTACTGCTCCCCGGAAGACGCGTACAGCGGCGCGTCCAGCGGGAAATAGCGCCCGCCGAAGATTTTGGAGAAGCGGTAGCTGAGCTCAAGGCTCTTCGGATTCGAACTGGGCCAGGTCATGCTGCCCATGATCGGAACAACGGTAAACGGGATGTTCTTGCTGATGCCGATGGAATCGACCACATGGGCAATGGTATTGCCCCAGGAGAGGCCCAGAATCGAATGGCTCTCGGCGGTACAGCTAACGTAGTAGGAAGCCATCTGGCCCAGCGCTTTGAGCACGTCGGATGGGTCGGACGTATCATGCTTGAGCACGCGGACCCGGCTGATGGAAAAGCTGGTTTTGATCTCATCCTCCATTGTCAAATCCCGCTGCCAGGGTTCGTTGATTTTCAGCTCGACCACGCCGCTCTGCCGGGCCTTCTTCAAAAGCCTTGACACAGTAGATCTGGACGCGAACAGCCTGTCCGCAATATCAGACTGGTTCATATCCGCATAATAATACAGATAGGAAACAATGCTCATCAATTCCTGCTCGTTCTGATCCTTATCCATAATTCCCCGTTCCCGTCAAAATCTGTACGCGGCCGCCTCATGGATCATCCGGTTGGCGCTCAAGAGCAAGTCGCCCGACGAAGTATTCAGAATGGCGAGATTGCTCGGCCCGGGCCCTTTCTCAATCTGCTGCGCGCAATACGCCTTGCTATCCCCGTCCCAGCGGATCAGGAACAGGTCCGCCGCCAGCTTGCGGGCTCCCCCCACAAACATCAGTTCCTTGCCGATCCGGCCGCTGATTACGGCATGATAGAAGTCATTCTCCACCGGATAGGAAAAATCCCCCCGGTACTCTTCCCCTTCCCGTTGAAAAATTCTGAATTCATTCCCGTGGAAGGGCATCAGGGCCGCGATCTCCTGCTTCCCATCGCCGTTCACGTCCGCGACGGCGATGTCGCTGACCGGAAAATCAAGCAGCCGCTGCGTCTGCCACGCATTTCCCCTTTCCTCCGGCGGCAACGTGACGAACACACCCTCCCGGCTGGCGGTAAACGCCGCCTCGCGTCCCTCCCACGTTCCTCGGCAGAAGCCGTGGTTGATATAAAAATCTCCGGGAAGCCGATCAAGCGCCACGCGAAAGGGGTCGTCCAGATCCCCGGGCAGAACGCCCCAATACAGGTGGCCGGGCCTGGACCAGTCCTCCTTGTCCGCCTTGCCGCCATGGAGCGTCGCCGCGAAGAGATAGCGCGTGCCGTCGGGGGCCTTTAGCGTATCGAAGCGGTGCAGAAAGGGCAGCGCCGCGACGGTCTCGTGGGAGAACGCGCCGCCCCGGTAACGGATGATTTCCACGGTGCTGCCGCCGCACTCGATCATCGAGTAAAACCCGCGCGAGGCCAGCGCCCAGCCGTCGTATCCCGGGAGGGGGACGATGGACATCGTGCCGCCGCCACCCTCCCAGATCACGTCGCACCGGTCGAATCCGTCTCCACGAAAGGCCCGGACGGAACCCGTTCCCTCGCCTCCGAAGTACAGGCAGGGTTTGCCCTCCAATTCCACGCCGAGTACAGCGTAACACTTTTCTATACTGCCCAGGCGGATTTTTTCAAACGGAAGCGTTCTGGTCATAATTTCTCCTCACAGCATGGATTTGAAGGGCAGGTCAGGCTCCACGGCAAAGGCGTCCTCAAAGCCCCGGTCGTACATGTATTGCAGGCGATCCCTGTCCTGCGGCCATACGAATTTTCCGCCAACCTCCCAGATGAAGGGCTTGAACGCGTATTGCAGGCGGTAACGCCTCAGGTCGTACAGCGTCAGGATCTCGCCGGGATCCGCCTTGAAGTTGGTCCAGATGTCGTGATGAATTGGAATGACGACCTTGCAGCGCAGGCATTCGGCCATGCGCAGAATGTCGATGGAAGTCATCTTGTCCGTGATGCCGCGGGGATTCTCCCCAAACGAGCCCAGCGCGACGTCGATCTCATGATCGTTGCCGTGCTTTGCGTAGTAATTGGAATAGTGTGAATCGCCACTGTGATAGAGCGAACCACCCGGCGTTTGAAAAAGGTAATTCACCGCGCGCACGTCCATATCCTGCGGCATCGTGCCCTTGAGGATAGTCTCCGGCGGCACGGTCACCAGTTCGGTGCGGTCGAAGGAATCCAGCGCCTTGATCGCGACGTCCTTGACGGTGACAACATCACCGGGGCGCACGACGGTGCACCGCTCGGCGGGCACACTCCAGTCCCTCCATTTTTTCACGCAATTTTCCGGGCCGATGAAGCGGCATTCGGGACAGTTCTTCAGGATTGCCGCCGCCACGTTGACATCCATGTGGTCGGAATGGTCGTGGGTGGCCAGCAGCGCGTCCACATGCTTCATGGCAAAGGGATCGATGACGCAGGGCACGTTTCGGAGATTGGGCTGAATCTTCAGGCAGCCGATCATCTTCATGTGCTGGTGGCCCTGCTTCATCAATCCGGTGCCATGGGACTTTTTGCCCGTACTGCACCACAGGTCCGTCACAAGATTCGTATTGTTTTCCGTTTTGAGCCAGATCCCCGTACAGCCAAGCCACCACATGGCGAAGGTTCCGGGCTCGACATGCTCCCGCTCAATTTCTTCGTTCAGCCATACGCCCCATTCCGGGAAAGTCTCCAGAATCCAGCTTTCTCTCGTGATCCCCGAAACTGTGTTTGACATGTTTTTCCTTCTTTCTGCCTTACTGGAATGGATGCCGTTTATTTCAATCGGCGATGCGGGCGGTTCACGGTTTTGCGGCGAGGAAGAGCTTTTCGGTCGTGGCCTTGTACGCCTGATAAAAGCGCGTCCGCTCGGGATCGGGCTGAAAAACACGGCCGCCCTCGCCGGGGCGCACCACCGCCAGCGCATCCCCATAGTCCCGATAATGCCCCAGCGCGACCGCGGCGGACACAAAGGCGCCCACCGCGGTCGCCTGCGCGTTACGGCCGCGCACGAGCGTGCGTCCGGTCATGTCGCAGAGGATCTGGTTGTAGATATCGGACTTCGACAGCCCTCCGGCCACGGCGATGGTCCCCGCCTCCCGGCACGGGCCGGGCAGCACGTCGATGCTCTTGGCGATTTCCGCCGCGATGCCCTCGTACAACGCGCGGATCAGGTCGTCACGGCGGGAACTCAGTGAAAGTCCCCAGAATCCGGCCCTGGCCTCCGGGTTCCAATTCCGGGAGCCGCAGCCCTGAAAATGCGGCATCGCGAAGAGCCCGTTCGCGCCGGGAGGCGTCTGCGCCGCGATACAATCGACCGCGGCGAAGTCGGGGGGATCCCCCCAGTACTCGGGGAAGAATTCGCGGATCAGCCAATTCAGCGCCGAGGCGCTGGCGATGACGTTCATCTCCTGGATGTACATGCCCGGCACGACCGCCACGTTGTAGATGACCGAGGGGTTTTGCAGATACAGCCGATCCGCAAGCGAAATGACGAACGAGCCCGTCCCCGAATTGACCTCGATGGTTCCGCCATCCAGCACGCCCAGCCCCAGCGCACCGCACTGCTGGTCGCCGCCTGCGCTGACCACCGGCGTTCCTTCGGCGACGCCTGTCAGGCGCGCAAACTCGCGGTTGACGCGGCCATGCACGGCGCTCTGTTTCCGAATCTCGCACAGCTTTTCCGGATCGACGCCAAACAGTGCGCAAAGCCCCTCGTCCCACCGGAGCGTGCGGATGTCCATGAGGAGCGTACGGCTGCCGTAGGTGGGGTCGGTGGCGAACACGCCGGTCATGAAGTGCATGACGTAGTCGGGCACGACCATCGCCTTATACGCCCGAGCGTAGGTTTCCGGCTCATTTTCCTTCAGCCAGGTCAGCTTGGAAGCCGTAAACACGGTGTTGATGGACGCGCCGCACGTCCGGTAGACGTCCGCGTTTGCGTAGCGGAGCCGTTGACAGATCTCGCGGTTGCGGGTATCCTGCCACATGATGAAGTTCCTCAGCGCATTGCCCGTCCGATCCACCAGCGTAGGCGCGGAGCGGAAGGCAGTTACGCTGATTGCGTCCACCTTTCTCCGCGCCGCTATCGCTTTCACGATGGCCAGCGTCCCGTCGGTATAGACCTCGGGCCGCTGCTCAATGGTGTTTTTTTCCTTGTCGATAAGCAGCGGCGTAGACTCCCCAACCGTCTCCAGCACCTCTCCAGCGGGACCGAACAGGATGCCCCGCATGCTCGTCGTGCCTATGTCAAGCGCCAGAATGTTCATGGTATCCCTTCTTGCGTTCATGCTATGCGCCCATACTGACGCGGCTCTCGCGCGGCGCGCGCTTGCGCATCATGCGCTTCAGAATGGACTTGCGCCTGAGGCCGCTCATCTTGTAACTGGTATACATGTCGACCGCGACCGCCGCGATGATGATGAGGCCCTTGATGAGATCATGGTATACCGAGGCGATGCCCATCAGCTGCAGGAAGTTGGTCAGTATGCCGATCAGCAGCGCGCCGAACATGGCCCCCTGGATGGTGCCGGCGCCGCCGCGCAGCGAAACACCGCCCACCACGATGGCCGCGAGCACATCGTTCTCATAGCCCTTCGCCTGACCTGCGGAGGCTTGCTGGTTCATGCTGGAGAGTATGAGCCCCGAAAGCGCGCCCATCGCGCCGGAAATGACGTAGGCGATAATGATGATCTTCCGGACGTTGATGCCGGAGAGCTTCGCGGCCTCCCGATTGCCGCCGACGCAGTACAAATACCGGCCGTACACCGTGTGGTTGAGCATGATATACGTAAAGACAAAGCAGATCAGCAGGACGTAGACGGGAATCGGCACGCCCAGCAGCCACGAGTTGCCCACGAAGTTGAAAGGGTCCGCCCGCATCACATTGATGAGCTGGTTGCCCGTCACGGTCTGCACCAGGCCGTAGAGGATCTCGGATGTCGCCAGCGTAAGCAGGAACGCAGGGATGTTGAAGCGACTGAGCACAATGCCGTGGAACAGGCCGCTGAGAAGACCTACGCCGATCCCCAACAGGGCGCCCAGCACAATGCCGACCGTTGAAAAGCCGCTTCGGACGATGACCGTGCAGCACACCGCGCCCGAGAGCGCCGCGGAACCCGAGACCGTTCGGTCGATGCCGGCAAGCAGCACCGGGAACGTTGCGCCGCAAATCATGATGCCCTGCAGCGAGATCGCGTAGAGGATATTGCGAAAATTCCCGATGGTCAGAAATTTCCCCGGAAGCATGATCGTAAACACCAGGCACATCAGGGCCAGAATCAGCACTTGCCTGTTCCCGCACAGCCGCGCGAGCCCCTTGCTTTTCATGGATCACGCTCCCTTTCCCTTGGTATGAATGCCCGAGGCCGTCAGCAGGATATCCTCCTGCGTCGCCACGCCGTCGTTGAACTCGTGGATGATCCGGCCCTCTTTCATGACGATGATCCTGTGCGCCACTCGGAGAACCTCCGCGATATCGGAACTGACCAGCAGCACGGCGACGCCCTGGCTTGCGACGGTGTCGATAAAATTGTAGATCTCGTCTTTCGCGCCGATGTCGATGCCGACGGTGGGCTCGTCCACAAGGATCACTTTCAGATCACGGGTAAGCCACTTGGCGAGCACCGCCTTCTGCTGGTTGCCGCCGGACAGGTTGCCCACAGACACCAGCGGGTTGGCGGGCCTGAGATCGACGAGCTTCACGGCCCTGCGCCCAAGCGCCCGCTCCCGATTGCGCTGTACAAAGCCCCTGCGGCTCAGTGCGTCATAATTGGTGCAAGCCACATTGCGCTCTACCGAGAGAAGCGGTATGAATCCCTGAGTCCTGCGATCCTCCGGAATAAGCCCGAACCCCAAAGCGATGACCTTGGCCGTGCCGAACGGCAGCTTTTCCCCCTCGAACAGTATTTCTCCGGAGTCGTACCGGTCGGCGCCGAATATGCTTCGGAGAATCTCGGTGCGGCCTGACCCCACCAAACCGGTCAGCGCGACCACCTCGCCCGCCTTCACCTCGAAGGAGACATCCTCAAATCTTCCAAGGCTCGAAAGATTCCGCACCTCCAGCACCGTCCGGTTGGGCGATATCGAAAGGCGGCGCGAAGCGGTGGCGTCGCTGAGCTGCTTGCCGATCATCATCCGGACGATCCGATCGGGTTCGATGTCTTCGTGATCGATTGTGGCCACCAGCATGCCGTCCCTCAGCACGGTGATCCGGTCGGAGAGCGCAAAGACCTCCTCCAGCCGGTGCGAAATATAGATGATCGCAACGCCGCGGTCCCTCAGCTGCCGGATGATCTTGTAGAGCATCTCGCTCTCCTTTGCGCTCAGGGAGGCGGTCGGCTCGTCCATGATAATCAGCCGCGCGTTGGTCGAGAGCGCCTTGAGGATCTCGACCATCTGCTTCTGGGCGACGGACAGCATTTCGATGATATCGTCGGGGTTGAGCGGGAAGTCGAAGCGCCGGATCAGCTCCGCAACTTCCTGGCGCATGGCCTTCTTCCGCAAAATACCCAGCTTGCGCTTTTCCCTGCCCAGCAGAATGTTCTGTGTCACGCAAAGCGTGGGGATCAGCGAAAACTCCTGGAAGATGACGGCGATGCCCAGCCTCATGGCGTCGTCGCGGGAGGCGATCTCGACGGGCTGGCCGTCAAACCATATCTCCCCGCCGTCTTTGGGGTAGACGCCCGTGAGAACCTTGATAAGCGTTGATTTTCCCGCGCCGTTTTCGCCCAGCAGCGCGTGTACTTCGCCCTTGCGGACGCTGAAATCGACGCCCTTCAGCGCATGCGCATGGGCGAAAACCTTTTCGATTCCCTTCATTTCCACGATCCGGTCGGCGCTCATTTCACCACCGCCACTTCGCGCAGCGCGGCTCCGCGTCTGCGGGTGCGCTCCGTCATGAATTCGTTGTAGAAAGCGTCGAAGATCAGCATCAGCACGATCACGATGCCCGTCAATAGCTGCTGCGTCTGCGTCGGGAAACCGAATTTGAGGATTCCGTTTTCCAGCACGCGCATGAAAAGCACGCCAATCACCGTTCCGACGATGTCGCCGCGCCCGCCCGAAAACGCGCAGCCTCCGATGACCGTCGCAGAAATCGCCTTTAGCTCGTACCCCACGCCGCCGCCCGCCTCGGCCGTCCTCGTCTTTCCGATAAAAAACAGCGCGGCAACAAAGGCGCAGACGCCGGAGATGAGGAACGCGGCCATCTTCGTCCGCACAAAGCTGATGCCGGAGATCTCTGCGGAATTCCGGTTGGCGCCAATCGCGTACAGATTGATGCCCAACTGGGTGCGCTTGAGGAGGAACTGCGCCATGGACGCCAGCGCGACGAACGCGATCGTGCAATAATACAGCCCTTCGAAGGGCCCGGAGGCGATCTTGCCGCCGAACCATTTGATGACCGGGTCGCGGATGGAGACAGTGGTCAGCCCTCCGTACTGGTCGTGTATCGCCAGCACATACATGAGGCCAACAAACACGAATTTTGTGGACAGTGTCGCGATGAAGTCCGGAATCCTCAGGCTGGAGACCGCAAAGCCGTTGAACAGCCCGCCTGCCACCGCCATCAGGAACGCCAACAGGATGACCCATCCGAGCTCAAGCGACGTGTAGTGCAGAAAGTGGGCGATGACCATGCAGCATACGCCCATCAGTGCGCCGCCGGACAGGTCGTTGCCGCCGGTAATGATGACGAGCGTGACGCCAATCGCCAAGATACCAACGAGCGAGCACTCCCGGAGCATGTTGTAAATATTCGCCGGCGTAAAGAACTTGTCCGATGCAAACCCGAACACCAGCAAAAGCAGAATCAACAGCCCCAGTGAAATCAGCCTGCGCAGCGTCTCTTGTCTCACAGCATACTTCCTCCCTGCCCGTTGCGCATCACATCGCCGCGGCCCTCCATACCCGGGAGGGCAGCCCCTTTTCAACAGGAACCGGACGGCAACCGGAGGAAGCCGCCCGGTTCCACGCTGAGCGGAATTACCAGCGCATATCCGGCGCGATGGCGGCGACGTTTTCCGCGGTGACGGTGATGGGCGGCATCTTGATGACCGGTGTCTGGGACCAACCGGAGATGTCGATGCTGCTGCCGATGTACATGTTCAGAAGCCGCAGCGCCGTTGCGCCCTGATCGTAGCAGTTGGTGTACACGGTGCCGGTGATGATGCCCTGTTCAATGTACTCCAGCGCCTTGGATTCGCCGTTGGCGCCCCAGATGACGACGCCTTCCACGCCCGCAGTCTTGCAGGCCATGCCGGCGCCCTCGGCCATCTGGTCATTGTGCGCGAATACGGCGTCGATCTGATCGGGATAGGAGGTCAGGAAGTTGGTCATGGTGGTATTGGCCTTCTCCATATTCCAGTCCGCGGCCTGCTCGTCGAGGATCGCGATGTCCGGGTACTTGGCGATCGAATCCTGGAAGCCGGCTTCGAGGTTGATGCCGCGCGCCGCGCCGGGCGCGGCCTGAATGACGACGATGTTGCCCTTGCCGCCCAACGCGGCGGCGATTTCATTCGCGATCACCGCACCGGCCTCGTAATCGGTCATGGAGACAAGACCGTGGCACACCGCGTCGGAGTCCATGTTGATGCACACGACGGGGATGCCCGCGGCCTCCGCGTCCTCGATGGCGGGGGTTAGCGACGCCTTGTTGTAGGTCTGGATGATAATGCCGTCATACTCCTGGGCGATGCAGTCGTTCACCAGGGTTACCTGCTTGTCGGCGTTCTTCTCGCCATCATAGATATCGACCTGGATGTTGCCCCAGTATCCAGCTTCGTGCTTGATGCCATTTCCCCATGCAGTGCAGTTGGCTTCCGTGGCTGCGGTGGGGATCCATGCGATGCGAATCGGGTCGGTATAGGGGTTCTTCGCCGACTCGGCCAAGGCAGAGCCAAGGGGCAACACAATGAGGAGAGCCAGGGCAACCACAATGAGCTTCTTCAAGAACGCTTACCTCTTTTCTTGTCTTTTTATAGGCGACTGTTACCGTTGGAACGCGCCCATCATCACTCGAAGAATAGCACGTCCATATTTTTCCGTCAATAATCACAGAGGTCATTGCACAATTTCTCATTTTTCACTCCGGGAAAATCGATGGGGCCAACAGCGTTCGCAATCAGAGGCTTTCCAAACGCGGAGGCTGGGCGAACAGGGATCGCATCGCGCCCCCCGCATTACCATCAATCGGGGGATCGATCAGCAATTGTTTTCTTGCGACATGCGCTCTCGGGGAATATAATAGGAGGAGCGCGCGGGGTTTCGCCGGAAAGGAGAGCGCCGTGGATACCAGAAGAATCTCGCACAACATCGTTTGGGTACAGGGCACGTACACCGCGATGGTCTGCGTCAGCATCGCCTTTTTTGTCCAGGCGTTTCAGCGGTTCGGCATCGACAAAATGACCATCGGCCTGATTACCATGGCCTGTAACATCACGAGCGTAATCACCCAGCCGGTATGGGGCTTTCTGGCCGACCGGTCGGGCCGCCAGCGGGAGATCGTCATCGTCGCCTGCACGCTGGGCGCCGCGCTGTATTTTTTGATGATGTATAGCGGCGGCGCCCTCCGGGTGATCGTCGCTTGCGCGATGGGCATCTACGCGAGCTTTTATGGCATGATGCACCTAATCACGTCCTGGATCGCGAAGCTCATGGTTGAAAATCCGGACATCAATTACGGTGCGACGCGAAGCATCGGATCGCTCACCTACGCGGTTACGGCCGTCGTGCTTGGGTTCTCGGTGACGAAATTTAGCCCCATCATCGCGCCCTACTGCTTTTTCGGGCTCAATCTGATCCTCTGCGCGGCGGTGGTCCGTCTGCCCAATCCCGCCCGCGGGTTTCTGCGCGGGCAGGGCGCGTCGCTTCGGGATACATGGGGCTACCTGAGGGGCAATCTGCCGTTTGTCGTGCTGGTCGCGGCGTACTTTCTGAACACCTTCTGCGTCAGCACGGTGAACACCTTCTATTCGGTGGTCATGTTCGAGCTCGGCGGCAACGAGGGGCACGTCGGCATCGGCCTGTTCTGTATCGCGATGGTGGAGGTTCCCTTCATGTTTTTCTACAAGAAGCTCATGAGCCGCGGAGCGTTTTCAAACGCGGCGCTTCTGTGCGTCGCCATGGTCTCTTACGCCTTGCAATGCTTCCTGACCTCCTCCGGCCGCAGCGTGACCGCGGTGATGCTGGCGGGGGTGCTGCAAGGGCTCTCCTACGGCGTCATTATGCCTGCGACGGTTGCGTACATGGTGGAGTTTGTCGACAAGCGTCATCTGGGTTTTGCCCAGATGACCTTGGGCGCGATGGGGCAGAGCTTGGGCGCGATCATCGCGAGCCCCCTTGCCGGTGCCCTGTCCGCAAGCTGGGGAACACAGCCCATGATGCGGCTTATGTCCCTTTTTTCGCTCGCGGGCGCGGCGCTGCTGCTGCTGGGGAGCACGATCGTCAGGCATAGGGGAGGATACCCTGTGGGCGGCACTTCGACGCAAAGCGGGGTTTAGCGTATGGTGCGCGCAAGCGGGATGCGGGCCGTTGGATGCTTGACGCCGGCGAAACCAGGGCATGCGGTTCAGCGCAGCAGGAACGGACTCGTCCTGAAATGATCGAAGCGCTGCCTGCCGGCAACGCTTCGATGATTTTAGGACACCGGGAACGCCGCGCCGCCCTGTGCTCGGATTCGGCGTCCCTTTCCCGGGCAACCGCCGATCTATTCCGACGTCCGGATCGATCGGCGCTTGTTCAGTGTTTCGATACCGGATACGGCGGCGCGGGGAACGGGGTACGATGGGGCCTCACTCAATTCGCAATCGTCGCCCCGGCCCTTCGGGATCGGTGCACGCGTGATGCCCTTCGGCATCGCGTGCTCCTTGAGCTGGCGCCCTCCCTTCCTCGCCCGCCGGGCGCGGTCGGGTGCGTCCCCCCAAACCCCGCCAAAGGGCTTTGCCCTTTGGACGCCCATGACCGCCCACGCGGGGAAGCCCCCGCCCATAACTCAGCCTTCCTCAACCCACCCTTTCGCGCGCGATACGGCGCGCTGCCAACCGGTGAGCATCCGCTCGCGCTGCGCGGCGGGCATCGAGGGGGTAAAAGTGGCCGAGCTTTGCCATATCTGTTCGAGCGCGCGGTCGTCCCACAGCCCCACCGCGCGTCCGGTCAGCATGGCCGCGCCCAGCGCCGTGGTCTCGACCACGCGCGGGCGCACTACGCTGAGATCGGCGATGTCGGCCTGGAACTGCATCAGGAAGCCGTTCGCCGACGCGCCGCCGTCCACGCGCAGCGCGCTCGGACGCAGCGCGCTGTCGCGCGCCATGGCCTCCAGCACGTCGCGCGTCTGATACGCGATCGACTCGAGCGCCGCGCGCACGATGTGCGCCCGGCCGCTGCCGCGCGTCAGCCCTACGATCGTGCCGCGCGCATACATGTCCCAATGGGGCGCGCCCAGGCCGGCAAACGCGGGTACCACGTACACCCCGGCGCTGTCCTTGACGCTTTGCGCCACCGCTTCGGATTCGGCGGCGGTTCCAATCAGCTTCATCTCGTCGCGCAGCCACTGCACCACCGCGCCGCCGATGAACACGCTGCCCTCGAGCGCGTAGGTGGGCTGACCGTTTATACGCCACGCCAGCGTGGTCAGCAGGTTGTTTTCCGACAGAACCGGCGTGCGCCCGGTGTTCATCAGCATGAAGCAGCCGGTTCCGTAGGTGTTCTTGACCATGCCCGCCTTGAAGCAGCCCTGCCCAAACAGCGCCGCGTGCTGGTCGCCCGCCATTGCGGCGATCGGGATTGGCGCGCCCAGGATGTCCTCGCGCAGCGTGCCCACCACCTGCGCCGAGTCCACCACCTCGGGAAGAAGCGCTGAGGGGATGTTGAGCACCTTGAGCAGCATGTCGTCCCATTGCTGGCTGTGCAGGTTGAACAGCATGGTGCGCGAGGCGTTGGTGGCGTCGGTCACGTGCACCCTTTCGCGCGTCAGATGCCAGGCCAAAAAGCTGTCCACCGTGCCGAAGCACAGCTCGCCCCGCTCGGCGCGTTCGCGCGCGCCCTCGACATTCATCAGCAGCCATTGCAGCTTGGTGCCCGAGAAGTAGGCGTCGGGGATCAGGCCGGTCTTGTCCCGGATGACGTTCGACAGGCCGTCCTGCCTGAGCCGCTCGACCAGCGGCGCGGTGCGCCGACACTGCCACACGATGGCGTTGTGCAGGCATGCCCCGGTGCGTTTATCCCAGAGCAGCGTCGTCTCGCGCTGGTTGGTGATGCCGATCGCCGCGATGTCGCGGGCGGCGATGCCCGAGCGCTTGACCGCCTCGCGCAGCGCGCTGATCTGCGTGTCCAGGATGTCCTGCGGGTTATGTTCCACCCAGCCGGGCCGGGGGTAGTGCTGCGCGAACTCAATGCCGTGCGCACATACCTGCGCGCCCCGCTCGTCAAACACGACCGCGCGGGAACTGGTGGTGCCCTGGTCGAGGGCCACGATGTACTTCATGCGTTGCGCTCCTTAATCCGTTGATTCCAGCGGCTCTTCCTCCACGAACTGCGCGGTGGCGGTGGCGGCGGGCGTGTCCCCGCCGATCGCCACGCCCTGCGACGGCGGCCGGACCTCTGCGGTCGGCTCGGGCGTCGGCAGCGGGCCGACTGTGGGGCTTTCAAGACGCGCGAGGCCCTCGGGGGCTACGGTCGGCTCGGGCGCAGGGAACACGCCGTCCAGCGGCACCAGCACGCCCACCGAGCGGCGCATCCAGTTCAGCGACAGAGTGCCGTTGGCTTCGAGTTGGCGCAGCGCGATCACCGCGACGAGCAGCAGCAGCGCGACGATCAGCAACCCCTTGAAGAAGCGCAACACCCGCTTGCCGAAGCTCATCGGCGCGTCGTATTCGTCGTACTCGTCGTACTCCTCGTCGTCGTAATCGCCGTCCCGCTCATAGTCGCCCTCGTAATCGTCGTCGTAGTCGTCCTCGTCCTGATACACACGCACACCGCCGCGCGCCGCGCCGCGCGCGTAGCGGCGCACCGGCAGGTCCTCGTCGTCTTCGTCGTCTTCTTCCGGCTCGATCGGCTGTGCGCCGCGGCCGAACAGACCTCTGCGGCGGGGCGGCGGCGCGTCGTCGGCCTCGTCGCCTTCGTCGTCTTCTTCCGGCTCGACCGGCTGTGCGCCGCGGCCGAACGGGCCCCTGCGGCGGGGCGGCGGCGCGTCGTCGGCCTCGTCGTCTCCGTCGTCTTCTTCCGGCTCGACCGGCTGTGCGCCGCGGCCGAACGGGCCCCTGCGCCGCGCCGACCGGGGCGCGGGGGCTTCGTCCTCGTCGTCCTCCGGCTCCGATTGCGCGCGCACGGGGCTGAACCGGCGCGTACGCTGGTCGTCCTCCGGCTCTTCGCGCCGACGCAGCGGCTTGAACGCCATGGTGGGCTCATCCACTTCGGACAGAGACGGCCCGTCTTCCTTCGAATCGCCGTCTTCCGGCCCGACCGCCGCAGCGCGGCGGCGGCGCCTACGCGAGCGCGGCGCGTCGTCGAGCGCCTCGGCCAACTGCTCGCTCAGGCCGATCGGCTCGTCGGGCGCATCGCCTTCGTCGTATTCCTCGGCTGCGGCATCGTCCTCGGCCGCGCCGCGACCGAACAACGGCGTCCGACCGCCGCTGGGCGTGATGTCCTCGTCCTCGTCGTCGTCCTGATTGGCCGACGCGCGGTTGGGGCTGCCAAACAGCGAAAAGCGCTTGCGCTGCGGGGCTTCTTCGTCTTCGTCGGATTCGTCCGGCCGGGCATAGGGCGACTTGACCTCGGCGGGCACGTCGATCTGCGCTTCGGCCCGACTTGCAGCCGCGCGCCGCGCGCGCCGCGACAGGCCGGCGTCCTGCGCCGCATTGTCGGACGGCGCGGCCGATACGACCGGCGTCTGCGGCTCGATCCGGACGGCCTGCAGATCGTCGAGCACCGCCTCCTGCGCCTCCGGTGCAGCCGATGCCTCCGGTGCGACCGGTGCGACCGGTGCGACCGGCTCGTCCCCGTCTTCGTCCGTTTCCTCCTCGACCGGCTGCGAACGACCCACCTGCCGCTTGAGCGCGCCGCCCAGGTTCCTGAGCGCGCCGCCCAGCTTCTTGATGCCCATCAGCGCTCCGGCGAACGGATTGTCGCTGTGCGGCTCCTCTTCATCCAGGTCGTCGTCGTATTCGTCCCAGTCGGACGGTGACGGCTGATCCGCCTTAAGCGCATCGGGCACGTGCGCCGCTTCTGGGATGTCGATCGCGTCGACCGGGGCGCCGATTGTGCTTTCGACGGACTCTGAGGGCAGGGCCTCGGCATCCGCCGGCTCCGGCGCGGGCACGTTATCCACGCGCGCGACCAACTGCGCTTCGGCGTCCAGCGCGCGCGGCGCCGCGGGCCGGGGCGGTTCGGGCGCCCCGACCGGCTCCGCCTGCCGCGCTTCGGGCATCACGCGCCGCAAGCGCTCCTCGTGCAAGCGCTTATATTCATAATAATCCATCTGAGGCCGGCCCTGCTCGCCTCGTGGACGCCGATCTCTGGCCATCCGTCATCGCCTCCCAGTGGTATTCCAGTGCCAGGGTATACCCATATAGCATACATTATATACGGAAACTTAAATGCTGGCAAGGGAATATTATGCCACGCGCATCCGGCGGTGCGTACGGTGCCGCTCCGGTTCGCGTATCTGTCGATATGCCCGGCGTCCTGTGCAATGATCTTCCCGGCCCATTCTCGACACCTCGGTTGCTTTGCGTTTCGCAGCCTCATCGCAATCGATCCGTCGGGCTTGAGCCGGGCGGGCGGCGGGGCGGCCGGGTCTGCGGGCCCTCTCGGGCGGCATTTGGGCTGGCCGAGCCGCTTTTCTCCGCTTGCGCAGGGCTTCTTTTGCGTTTCGTCTGAATCCGGAAAGCCTCACCATATGAGGCCCCCGGGCATAGTGTGGCGTGCAACCATCTTGCATAAGGAGGAGATTTCCTTGATTAAGGTCACCGACATGCTGGCGCGCGCCCGGCAGCGAACGGGCCCCGCGCCCGCGCAAGGGCATCGGCCATCGGAGCCGCCCGCCATGCCTACATACGCGGCCCCCGCCCAACCGGCGGCGCAGATCCGTGTGCACCCGCCTGAGATTCCCCCGATGGTGCCCCCGCCCAAGCCGCGCACGGGCATCTACAGCGGCTTGATGCAAAAGCACGACCGGATGGGGACGAGGCACGTCCTATAGTAGATAAAACCTGGAAGCTCTCCGTATGCGAAACGTTGCGGGGAGCTTCTGATTCTTTGTTTACGGATTGCCTTTGCCGGACCGGCTCTGGCGTTGCTTCGATGTGCCCATATTCTCTCCTTTCAGCGCGCCCCGGCGCCCCCCGCCCCGAAGCCATCGCCCCCGGCCCGATTTGCGCTTCCGGTCGTCCCGGTTTGCGCCCATATTACATCACGCCCCCCATTGCGCGCAAGTT